>NZ_JAPEHS010000148.1:0-1893 GCF_028823565.1 Psychrobacter sp. A3 | reverse complement strand
GCTCGTAGTGCATCAGAATCATAGCCTTTATCGGCACATAAAACCTCTGTGTTGCTCAAATTAACTTTGTCTACTAAGTCAGGTACGACTTTAACGTCGTGGGTCGTGCCATCTGACAAGATAAAGGTAATCGGATTGCCATGCGCATCTACTGCCAAGTGAATCTTGGTCGCGCGTCCTGCCACACTTTTACTAATGGATTGTAGGTTCTCATTGCCACCACTGCTGTGCTGATGCGCTTTAATATGAGTACCATCAATGAAGACCCACTCAAGGTCTGCGTCTTTGATCAGTAACGTAAATAATGCAATCAGCTTATTACTGCGAGACCAGCGCTGGTAAGCTTTATAGATGGTATTGGGCTTGCCAAAATACTCGGGTAAGTCGCGCCAAGGACAGCCAACACGCATGCGATAAAGCACGCCTTCAACCGTTTGTCTAAGATTTCCTTTGTCATAGATATTAAGTTCTAGTAATATAGGTTTCAGTCTTGTCCAGTGTTCATCTTTGAGCATAGTGCGAGGCATAGCGAACGATATCTTTTTTGTGTGAGAACTTAAAGATTAACCGTTCGCTATTTTTTTTGCCATTAATTTATACCCAATGTTCAACACGCCCTAGTGATCTTAATATCATTGCTGGGTTTTTTTGTGCTTAACATCAGGGCGTATTTAACCTTTCATGATTTGATCCGTCAGAAATGAACACTACTGATATCATTACTCATGACAGGAGTTATCGACAAGCGCGTTTAAAATGCCACATGATGACGCTGGTGCACTACTTGCACATTTCTGGCGTAAAACGGTCAAGTGATGCTTTAAGTGCATCAGTTCTTCCATTCGTATTTCCACAGCATGAATGTGCTCATCTAGCAAGTTATTCACATCGCCGCAGTCCTTGTCAGGCGACTCCCAGTATTCAAGTAAGATTCGCACATCATCTAAAGCCATATCGAGCGTACGGCAATGTAGGATAAATTGTAGACGCTCAATGTGCTCTTCATTATATAAACGATAATTCCCTTTGCTACGAAAAGGCTCGGGTAATAAACGCTCTTTTTCATAATAGCGAATGGTTTCTACTGTGGCACCTGTGCGTTTAGCGAGCTCACCAATTTTGATTGTCATAACAACCTCTATGATTTAAATAATTAAAGTGGCTGTAAAGACTAGCGCTAGAGAAATTAAAATTACGAAACTGTAGATAAATAACCTTGACTCTAAAGCCACTATAAGGTTAATAATATCATTATTCAAAGGTGGGTTCTAATAATAAAAATTCCACCGCCACAGTAAACTGCAACCGCATTAGAGTAAATAAGGTTAGACCGTATGTTGATTACAGAATTGGGCTATTTTGCCTTGCTTACCGCTTTTGTACTGGCGTTATTGCAGGTAATTCTGCCAACTATTGGTGTTATTCGTAACCAAGTTGCTTGGCAACGACTAGCCCCTAGCCTAGCTTGGGCACAGTTTGCCGCCATGATAACGTCATTTGGCGCTTTGATAGCAGGTTTTTATTATAATGATTTTAGCCTCAGTTACGTCGCGCAGCATTCTAATACGCTGTTGCCTTGGTACTATAAGTTATCGGCGACATGGGGCGGACACGAGGGCTCTTTGCTGCTATGGATGACCATCATGGCCACATGGTGTGCACTGGTATCATACTTTAGTCGCGGCTTGCCGTTATCAATGCGTGCGCGGGTATTAGTTATTTTGGCCGGTGTACAGTTAATGATGCTAACGATGCTGATATTTACCTCGTCACCGTTTGAGCGTACCTTACCCAATCTAGCGGTCGATGGCGCTGATTTAAATCCTGTCCTACAAGATTTCGGTCTGATTATTCATCCGCCCATGTTATATATGGGTTATGTGGGCTTAGCGG
>NZ_JAPEHS010000147.1:0-2351 GCF_028823565.1 Psychrobacter sp. A3 | reverse complement strand
TTTTTTGCTACCAAGCTTTTCTTCACGGATCTTATCTTCGATTTCTTGAGCAATACTAGGGTTTTCTTTTAAGAAAAGCACAGAGTTGGCTTTACCCTGACCGATTTTTTCATCGCCATAGCTATACCAAGAGCCTGCTTTACCCACAGCGCCAATTTCGACACCTAAGTCGATGACCTCTGCTAGGTGATTGGTGCCTTCGCCATAAGTGATTTCAAACTCAGCTTGGCGGAAGGGTGGTGCCATTTTATTTTTGATGACCTTGACACGGGTTTGGTTGCCGATGATTTCATCACCGTTTTTGACCGCACCGATACGGCGAATATCCATACGTACTGAGGCGTAGAATTTTAGCGCATTACCACCGGTTGTGGTTTCTGGGCTACCAAACATCACGCCGATTTTCATACGGATTTGGTTAATAAACACCACCATACAGTTGGAGCGTTTGGCATTACCTGTGATCTTACGCAGCGCTTGGCTCATCAAGCGGGCTTGTAGACCCATGTGTGAGTCGCCCATCTCGCCTTCAATCTCAGCGCGCGGCGTGAGTGCGGCGACGGAGTCGACCACGATCATATCGACCGCCCCCGAGCGTACCAGCATATCGGTAATCTCCAGCGCCTGCTCACCGTTATCAGGCTGAGAGAGCAGTAGGTCATCTGTATTGACCCCAAGCTTACGCGCATAAACAGGATCAAGCGCATGCTCGGCATCGATAAAGGCACAAGTACCGCCTTGTTTTTGACACTCAGCGATTGCTTGTAGCGTCATGGTGGTTTTACCTGAGCTCTCTGGTCCATAAATCTCAATGATACGGCCTTTTGGCAAGCCGCCAGTACCAAGCGCGATATCTAGTCCTAGCGAGCCTGTCGAGACCACATCGGCATCGAGGACTGCAGAGTCATCGCCCAGTTGCATGATGGTATTTTTACCAAATTGTTTTTCGATTTGACCAAGTGCGGCTTTGAGGGCTTTGGCTTTATTGTCGTCCATACTGGATTCCTTGTCTTCAATCATTAGTGTAAAACGATAAATTCGATGATAGATAAAATACGGGTAATAGGAGGGCTACGGGCCATATATACTGACGGCTCCCCAAATGGTAGGCAACGGCCAGTGTCTAGCAAGACAAATAAGATGTCGTATCGATGATGTCGAGAGTGCAGTCATTCTACTATACAGTAAAATTAATGACGGATAAAAGTAAATAAAAGTTTGATATAACTGCTTGTACAAGTAGCGCCTTCTCATTATTAAGGCGTTTGTTCATCTCGTTAAGCGTTAAGGGTGTATGGTTGATTGGATAAAGGTATTATAACAAAATCTGGATAGCATACTAAGAGTGCAGGTATGCTAAACGACATCGGTTGTCGCATGCATATTATTTTTAGAGTGATATAAGTATTGGCAAAATTAGCAAGTATTTTGGATAGGGAAATGGTATTGTTTGTCAATAGGGTTTGCAGTTGTCCACAATAAATCCTCGGTAAAAATTCGCTGATTGTGAAACATCGGCTCTGATTTCAGTTTTTCTAAAAAATATGAAAAATAAATTTTTAGCTTCTCTATATCTATGTAAGTTATTGATTTTGAAATATTTTTAAATTGTACAAAAAATGAACGATTTTACCTGACCCTTTAATATATCTAGGAAAATGCTTGTCAAGTGCTGACTTATACACAGGGTTATCCACAGCTTATGGGGAGAACTCATCAAGCCCTTGTAACATCAATGTTTGCGCAAATCGCTTATTATGACTTCTTAAAGATCAAAGCGGATTTTGTGATGTCACGTGTGTATTTTTCTCAAAAAATTAGTCTGTGTTGCCGATGTTTCACACCATAAAATAGTTATTTTTATAAAAATAAAACCGTCAAAATGGTCGAAAGAAGCGCTGAGTTGACCGTATGGTAAGCTTTTTATACTTAGTCGGCCGTGTTAAGGCGCGTTTTTATCCGCTGTATCGGTCACATTCGGCCGCGCTCTTTATCATCTTCGCTGGCAAAGCGCCGCGCATAAAAAAGGCGGCTAATCTGTTAGCCGCCTTTATCGCTCTTTATCTAAGGGAAGATTTTTAATTGTTTGGTGTTAGTCTTTGCTATAAATCAAATCCCAAACGCCATGACCACGCGCGATGCCGCGGCGCTCAAATTTGGTCATTGGACGAAAGTCTGGTCTGTCAATAAAGTTACCTGTGCCTGCTTGGTTGGTGAGGCCAGCAAAGTTGTCTAGTACCTCCAGCATCCAAAAAGCATAATGTTCCCAGTCAGTGGCGGTATGAAACCAGCCGCCTTGGGTTAGGCTGCGTGTCACAATCGCCATGCGTTCAGGACTGACAAAGCGGCGC
>NZ_JAPEHS010000146.1:0-2472 GCF_028823565.1 Psychrobacter sp. A3 | reverse complement strand
ACGTCCCTGTGGTTATTCATTGGCAGGGCTGTGCTGAGGCAGGACTATGCTATCCACCAGAAAAGATGGCGACCAAAGTTGATATCGCAGTGCCACGCTAAGCCGTTGCTGACATTTTGATCCGATCCTGAGTAATAAATAGGTAGCCTTTCATGCCCGCACATATAGCAACACAGCCGCCGACCACGACTACCGGCGAAACCATCGCTTCTAAACACGCCAAGCATGCGCCCTATTACAGTGTAAAAAACCGCCCCTATCTATCGGCACTTGTGCTAAGTGCCAGCGCTGTGATGGCAGGGCTAAGCGCGCCGATGCCCGCGCACGCAGCAGGATTGGGCGATTTGTTTGGTGATAGCAGTGACAGTCGTGCACAAAAAAAGTTTTTATCCGTTGACGAAGCCTTTGATGTCAGCAGTAGCAGCAGCCCTGCCACAGCTGGCACGCGCTTGTCGATAAATTTTGATATCACCCCTGAGCACTATGTGTATCAAAATCAGCTCAAGCTGACACTGCCTGATGGGGTAAAGGCCGCGCCGTTTACCTTTAATCAGCAGCCCGTTTCTATCGACGATCCGACCTTTGGCCGCGTGCCAGTGTTTGATCAGGCCAATGTAGTGGCGAGCACCACGCTGAGTACGACAGATGGCAAGCCTCTAGACAATGCTGCGATTACGATTGGTTGGCAGGGCTGCGCCAAAGCAGGGCTGTGCTATCCACCAGAGAAGATAAAAACCACAGTCAGTATCGCCGCTGTACCCTCCCATAGCCGTGCCAATAATGCATCAGCGACTGGCCAAGACGCGACAGCTAAAAGCACTGCGGCCAATGCTGACGCTCATACCGTAGATACTGACGCTCAAGATAAGGCGGCCATTAGTGAGCCGCTAACCACATCATCGGCTGCTGCGCCGCCAGAGAGTGCCAGCGGCCTTGCTGGTGAGCAGATGGATGATGAAGTCGTCGACTATGATTTGATAGACGATGTGTCATTGGAAGGTGAGATTGCCGGTGCAGCTGCGCCCATAGCAGACACCCAGCAGTCTTCTGATCGAGCCTCAAGTAGTAGTGAGACTGCCGCTATCGGCGCAATGGATAGCGACCCTTTTGGCCTAGCGTCTCATCCATGGCTGGCATTGGCTTTGCTGTTTTTAGCAGGCTTGGGCTTGGCATTGACGCCTTGCGTCCTGCCCATGCTACCCATTGTGGCCAATATCGTCGCCCGTGAAGACAATCCCACGGTCAAACGCGGTGTGCTTTTGACAGGCAGCTACGCCATTGGGGTAGCCACCGCTTATGGGGTTTTAGGTGCAGTTATTGCGGTGTTTGGTGAGTCTTTGGGCATCATCGGTTGGCTACAAAACCCGATTATCTTAATCAGCTTTGCCATCGTGTTTGTACTTTTGGCGTTATATATGCTGGGTGTTTTTAGTATTCATTTGCCCAATGCCATCAGTAGTAAGATGCAGCGCTTGAGTCAAGCAGGAGATAGCAAGCTTGGTAGTGCGGGCGGCAGCCTAATCGCTGGTTTTTTATCTGCGCTGGTGGTGTCGCCTTGTGTCTCAGCGCCGTTATTTGGCGCGCTGCTGGCGGTGTCTACCATTGGCAGTCCGCTGCTTGGGTTTGTCGCTTTATTTATGCTGGGTTTTGGTCTGTCCGCGCCGCTGATCCTAATCGGTGCCACTCAAGGCAAGATCATGCCAAAAGCTGGCGCGTGGATGAACTGGGTCAAGCAAGGTTTTGCGTTGCTGCTTTTTGCTGTGTCGCTGCTGCTGATTGAGCGCGTCTTTATCTCGCCTGTCATGCTGGTGGTATGGGCACTTTGGTTTATGGTACTGGCGACATGGGCGTGGAGCTGGCTTGGTAAAGGTCGTATCTTAACCCAGGCACTGGGCCTAATCGCTGGGATTTGGGCGGCTTGTCTGATGGTGGGTGCCGCTTTGGGTAACGATGACAGTCTGCATCCGCTGGCCTCTTTAAGCGCCGCGCCTATGATGATGACATCTGCAAACGGTGTAACAGGTGCGAGCAATAGCGCTAATGACGCGCACATCACCACCCTTGCTGAGCTAGATGCTATTTTGGCTGACAATCCGAAAGTCATTGTCGATCTGACAGCAGAGTGGTGTGTTGAGTGCCGTATTATGGACAAAAACTTATTTCACAATCGTCCTGCTCAGATGCAAGACTGGCTGCTGGTCAGACTCGATATCACAGAGACGACAGAGAACTCAAAAGCCATCTTAGCGCGTTATCAGCTATTTGGACCGCCAGCATTGCTCTATTATCAAGACGGGCAGTTGGTCAATCAGCAAGTAGGGGAAATCGGGCGTTCGGCATTTGAGCAGACTTTAGAAGCGCTCAATCGCTAATCATCTACATGGATGAGCAATAGCTGAAAGGGTGAATGTCTCACCTTCAAACACCCGCCTGACATAACAGCTAATGCCGTATATTTTGCCAATCAAAAGC
>NZ_JAPEHS010000145.1:0-2737 GCF_028823565.1 Psychrobacter sp. A3 | reverse complement strand
CAACACGCCCTACTGCAAAGACGCTGATTTAAAAACACTGCTTGCAAAATAAGCCATATCCGATAGTCAACATCAAGAAAGCGGCAGCATAAAAAAGGTTTTTAGAGCGTACTCTAAAAACCTTTTTGCTTAAAGCATGCCTTCAATTGAATTGATTCAGATATTGATTGAGCTGACGACACGCCCTAATCTCATCGGGCTGCAGTATGAGATATCACTCACCAAATACCAGTGCTGCCTTTTGCGGCACATTTTTAGAGCCAATGACCCACAGCAAGCTTAGGACGATGGCCGAGCCAATAAAAATAAGCATCGATGACATAAAGGCGTCTGAACTGCTATGAGCCATAGACATCATCTCACCCGTATGAGCCATTTGCATCTCCATCGCGGCCATACCTGTGTAGTGCATCCCGCACACCGCAATACCCATGATAAAAGCACTGCCAAAACGTTGTAAATTGCCACGCAGATTAAAGGCCAACCATAGCGCAGCGATCGACGCGGCAATGGCAATCGCAATCGAGGTGAGCAAAAGCGGGGTGTTATAGGACATGGTTGCTTCCATCTGCATGGATGCCATGCCCGTATAGTGCATGGCGGCCACGCCAAGACCTGTCAATATTCCGCCGCCGAGCAGTTTTGCCACACTTGGTACACCGCGGCCAACGATGACCACACCAACCGCCACAAACAGTACCGCTAGCAGCATCGACACAATCGTCAAGCCCAAGTCATAGGTCACTGGCATCTTCATATCCACGGCCATCATACCGATATAGTGCATCGACCAAATCGCACCACCGATGGCGAGCGAAGACAGCGCTACCCAAAAGTACAAATCATTGCCAGGCTTAGCAGACGGAACTCGGATGGCCAAGTTTAGACCAACATACGAGCCAAACACAGCGATGGCATACGAGACAAGCACCAACATCAGGTTATATTCAACTTCTATCATTTTTTCGCCCTTTACATTTTTATAAACAGTGAACCCAAGCCATTTAAGCCACTTAAGATTTGTACGAGTCGCCGTACTTGAGACGCTCATTACTTTTTTGTCATAGGTGTTATTTGACCCATGAGTGATTTTTACCAGATATAGTTAGCTGAATGTAAAACTGTTATGGATTTAAACGCGCTACTGGTATAAATTTTACTTGCGTGCTGCGTTCCCAGAGGCTGCGCAAAATTCATCCCAGTAGCGCGCTATGACATTTTTAGAGTGTATCGACTATAGTAAACTCGCAAACATGGGTACTGCCCGCACCGCAGCTGGTTTCTTCTGCGCGCACTCTGCCCACCGCGGGATTGCTTGCCAAAAAGCCTTCTATATACCCCACCACAAAATGACAGCCTGAATGAGAATGCTCGGATGACTGACAAAACGGACATTTCACCAAAGTAATGACATGGTCACGGGCCTTGATTTTAGAAAACACTTTGAGTGCAGGCACCAACTCGCGGCTGATGGCAGCAGACATCTTGAGCGGACTACCGAGCGCATAGTCACGCTGATAGATACCACCGCCAACCTTGCGGCCCAGCTCATGCATGGCACTGACGCGTCTTTCGGCCGGCAGACTGGCTTTGTACTGAGTGACCACCTCGGCTATGTCTGGATACCGCGCACCGATAGCGGCCAGTACGCTTTTTTCGTCTATTGCGGGTGCAGTAGGTGCCGATGGTATCGGATCCGCGACCGGCGGCGCCGCCTCGTCTTCCTCAATTTCCAGCTTAAGCAGCGTACACCCATCGATGGCAGACAAGTCAGCGATCAAACCCGCTTGCGTCTTCGCGCCTTGGCTTTTGGCCACCACCTGTATGATGTTGCCGCCATTGCTTGACGGCTCTTGTCTTTGTGAGACAAGCTGATAGCCAGCTTTGATCAATGGTGAAATCACATTGACCAAACGGATGCGTTCCGAGGCGGTTTCTAGTGCACAAGAGAATCTCAAAGCTCACTCCTTTTTAACAATACAGCCAAACTTTTTCGTGCTGAGTTATTTTGGTAAACTGCAGCGCTGATTAGGTCGCCAAAATATCGCTAGACGTACAACTGTTTTGCACCTTTTTTTAACGTATCAATCAGCAATAGCAGTATTGCCAGCGAACACATGGTTTTTTATATATTAGCTGCTCAAAACCTCGTTACCATCTGGTTACTTTACAGAAGTAATTTTTGCTGCATTATCAATGAATACATATTGTCTCGCAAGCAGATAGCCGGCATTGACCGATAAATGGCAAGATTATCCGATAGGTGGCTAAACGCTCACGTTGAGGGTGGGTTCATTGTTTAAAAATCGCCATAAGGCTTGAATGCCATGGCTTTGGTGAGGATTTGCTATTATTGGATACGTGGCGCAGGTCAGGCATTACCACCCTTATCATATGATTTCAGTTATCATGCGGCTATGGTTAACCTATTTTAAAACAGTACCGTCCTACTGGTATTTGTTTCTCTTGCGTGCTGTGCCAACACCGACAGATGCCGCGCTAAATGAATGCCAGTCGCACATGAATAAAGTGTGCCAATATGATGCCGGATTGGCTATATTTATTGATTGTAAAAACGCGGCTCAAGGCTCATATCACCATCAAGGGCACCACAGTTGAAACGGCCTGAGTGTAAAAATTTCAGTATAAAAACCAACTATAGTCGATGAAATCTAACAAGAACATAGCGCTACTGGGATGAATTTTGCGCAGCCTCTGGGAACGCAGCACGCAAGTA
>NZ_JAPEHS010000144.1:0-2739 GCF_028823565.1 Psychrobacter sp. A3 | reverse complement strand
TTTTTTTGAGCACAGCTGATATTAGTTTGCTGGATCGATAGCGCTACCTTGGGTGACGTCATCATCATCTGGCAATAAGTCATCGTTGTTACTATCTAATGGGTTTAAATCCGGATCAAGCGCATCGTTACTGATTATCATGCCTTCATTTGCCACATTAATCTCATCATTGACGACAAACTCGATGCGGCGATTACGGAAACGGCCTTGTTCAGTTGAGTTATCAGCAATTGGCTCTGACTCACCCATACCTTTGGTGGACAGTTTGCTGGCATCGACCCCTTGGGCGACTAAATACTCTTTGACAGCATCGGCGCGCTCTTGTGACAGCTCGATATTGTAGTCGTCAGACGCTTGGCTATCTGTATGGCCGATAATCAGCAGCTCCATATCTGGTACTTCATTGATGATTGTGGCCGCGCGGTCTAGTAGCGCTTTGTTGGCATCAGGGATGATCGCTTTGTCTAATTCAAAATTAATCACTTGTATACTCAAGGCGCGCGCCACATCACGAGGGTCTGGATTGTCACCCAAGTTGGTCATAGCGGCATCAGCGGCCGTTAGACTGTCGTCAATCTCGCCTTGTAAGTCCAGTGGGCCTTCCGCTTGGACAGTCATGGCAGGCGCAGCTGCTTGTAAATCGGTCACTAGCTGTTGTAACGCTGCCTCGTCTGGGGCATTGACGGTGATGGTATCACCTTTGATGATCATGCTGGCGTTTGGCACGTTTTTGACGATGGGCAAAATAGAAGCAAGCTGAGCGGCGGCTGGCATATCGGTGGCAAAGTTATCATCGACGTCTGCGCGGCATTTATTGGCTTCATCGCCAAATGCCGCAGTCAGTGCATTCATCACTTTGCTTTGTAGGGTTTCGTCACCGGCATTCATACGGCAGGCATACAGCTCATTGTTTTCGCCCGTCGCGATACGCAGTGAAGCAGGCTCTACATCTGCGGCAACTGCTACTTGCTCATCGCCTGCTGCTTGTTGCTCACTGGCAACTGGTGTGGCAACAGGTTCAGGGTTTTCTTGGCAACCTCTGAGTAGCGCCCATGCCAGCGCCCCCAAAATGATCAAACCAATAATCGGTAGCAGCGCTTTCATAAAGCTGCCTTTTTCTTCTTCGGTATGCTGCAATGGTGCGGTGCTGGTGGTATCAGAGATACGAGTACCCGCAGCTGGGGTAGCCGCCAACATGCCAGCTGGCAAGACCGTACTTGCCCATGCAGGAATATGATGCTGATAACTGGCCAAATTATCATTTAAGAACTGCGGCACAGGCGTGGTGCCTGCTAAGCTTTTGATTTCATGAAATGCGAGCGGTGCTGCCATCGCAATCAAGCCGCGAGCGGCGGTAGCATCGACATTGTGCTGGCTCGCCAGCTCACGCGAGATTTGATCGCGGTGAGCGCCTTCTGTCCAGACGCGGTCATAAAACCCTTGATCGTCACGGGCGATGTTTTCATTTGCAAAGCGTCCATAAGTATCATTGTCGGCAAGACGCGCGGCAAAGATAGCATAAAACTGCTCAAGCAAGCTTTCTTTGGCTGGGCTGCGATCATCCCCTAGTACTGCAGGGCTGACGGTCCGTGTTAGATGACTGATAATATCCATTGGGTAATTCCTCCGTTAATACGTATTTATATAATTACACTCTTCACAATGCTTTTTTTAACAATACTTTATAGGTTCACCGCTTTATAGGTTCAACTTATATATTCAACTTTTGTTATTATAAGAGTATTAAGTATCCGTTCACAATCAACAGGTTGTTGTGCAAATGCTACGTTAAGTAATGTTTCAGTTGAGACACGTAACTATCTCACCCTAAAGCTCGCCCAAATGCGACTGTCCGACAAAAGCTTAGAGAAAGACTTAAAGGAAAACACAGAGATAATTTTTTAGTAAAACGATCCATCTGTAGCCTCACATTGCTACCTGACTTGTGCTGGCTCGGCGACGATCACACTACTTGCCATCTCATCTACCTCTGATAGCGAAATAGAGCCTGACGGCCTAGTTTGGCTGTTATTAGACGTATTGTTAGACGGTATGTTATTGGGCAGGTTATTAGGGGCAGTGTTGGGCATATCGGCAGGTATACTGGCATTATTGTTGGGCGCAGGCATGACGCTATCGCCTGTTTCATCGTCTGCCGCCTGGTATTCGCCAGCACCAGTAGCATTATTGGGGTATACATCATTACTCAGACTATCAGCATCACCCAATTCACTGGTTGCCGCGTTCGGGTTATCAGGCAAAGGGATGGGCGCAGTACTATCGATGACCATGGCTGGCACCAAAGCCCGCATCTCACTGAGCAAGCGCTGTAGCAGCATGGCATCTGGCGCTTCTAGCGTAAGTCGATCGTTTTGTAGATGCAAGCGGGCAAAGGGCGTGGACCTCAGCATCGTCAACACATTGGGCAATAGCTCTGCTGGTAGGTTGGCAATACTGTTGGCAACCCCTTGTTGTACAGTAAACTGACAGATCGCTGCCTGCTCGCCAAAGCTTGATCTGAGCGCTTGCTGTAGGGTGTTTTGTAGTGCTGTATCACCGACAATCGCGCTACAAGTGTATAGACTGCCACTATCGTCCACCCCTACGATAAGCTCAACAGGCGTCGGCGCGGCGACTGGTTCAGGCGGCACAGTATCAGACTCAGTGACAATTGGCTCGGCTGGCGGCGCGCTATTGGGTTTTAGGACAAACGCCCATAAAGCAAGGCCAAGCGCAGCC
>NZ_JAPEHS010000143.1:0-2807 GCF_028823565.1 Psychrobacter sp. A3 | reverse complement strand
ACGCCTGCGCGGCGCTCAGTGGCATCATTACTATGGACCCTTGGTTGCTTGGTATTGGCGCTGCTCTTATTGGCGCAATATGTCATCTTTAATATAGACACCTTGGTCAAAGACCCTGCCCACGCCGAGCGCCTACACCGCATCTGCTCTGTTGCCGTTTGTAGCTTGCCTAGTGCGGACCTAACAGCATTGAGCATTAGTCACATTACTCACCAAAAAAGCCGTATCAACACTACAGGCGCGTTTAGCGATGTCAGCGCCGCCCTTTATAATCAAAGCACCAAAGCGCAGCTCTATCCGAGCGTAAAGGTCAGTGTGTACGGCAAAGATACTATAATTGGTGAGTTTATCGCAGCGCCAGCAGATTATTTATTAAGCAAGCAAAAACAACTCGCCGCCAATAGTCAGCAGCAGTTATTGTTTACCATCCCTGTGGCCAATACTCAGATTCGCGACGTTCAGATAACGCCTTTGTATTAAGGCCTGTGTTTATCAAATGGTTAAGGTATGTTTTAGCTACGCTGACAGATACTACAAAAAATAACGCTTCATTGAGCGACTTGATGATCATGTATTTGATAACTGGGTATCGGATATAACCTCGAATCTATCAGCGCCAAAGGCCATTAATTTGATATAATACCCTGATATCTGATGGTTTGATTTTCTCTAACCCAAGGACTTTATCTTATGGCACCTCATGCACAGCATAATGCCCACCATTTTGCTACCAGCTCTGAGCATCCTGCCGACTACTCCAAACCCCATACCAACACTGCTCATGAGCCACTGCGTGTACATGTTGAGCGTGTGGTGCGCCAGTACTTTGCCTTGTTAGGTGATGAGGTGCCAACCGACTTATACGAGCTAATTTTAAGACAAGTTGAAGAACCGCTACTGTCGGTCGTCCTCGAACAAACGCGCGGCAATCAAACCAAATGCGCCCAAATCCTCGGGCTAAATCGCGGTACACTACGCAAAAAACTCAAAACTTATGACTTAATGTAGCATCAGCTATATGCGCCTATCTATTTTGATTGACAATCATTATGCAGGGCAATTGAGCGGTGATGATCTCAGTTTTTTTGAGGTTATCTGCCACCATCGTCGTTATCACCTTGCCAGACGTTGATGTCGGGCTTTTTTTATGGAAGTTTTTTTATGAGTACAACCCCACTCGCCTTATTATCAGTCTCTGATAAATCCAATATCGTTGAATTTGCTCAAGGTCTCATCAAGGCAGGCTTTGGTTTGTTATCTACTGGCGGTACGTATCGGCTACTCACCGAAAATAACGTCGCTGTAACCGAGGTCTCAGACTATACTGGCTTTCCTGAGATGATGGACGGCCGCGTCAAGACACTACATCCTAAAATCCATGGCGGTATCTTAGGTCGCCGCGGGACTGATGATGGCGTCATGAGTGACCATCAAATCGAGCGTATTGATCTGGTGGTGGTAAACTTATATCCATTTGCGCAAACCATCGCGCGCGCCGATGTGACCATGGCTGATGCTATCGAAAACATCGATATCGGCGGCCCTACTATGGTACGGGCAGCAGCAAAAAACCATGCCCATGTCGGTATCGTCACGGACCCTGCTGACTATGAGCGCGTCCTTACCGCTCTCGGTGACAGCACTGAGCTGACTTCGGCGCTGCGTTATGACTTAGCGGTCAAAGCTTTTGAGCATACTGCCCAGTATGACGGTATGATTGCCAACTTCTTGGGCAGCCGCCTCAGCGCCACGCAGGAGCCAGAAAACTTCCCACGCACCTTTAACGTGCAGCTCGAAAAAGCACAAGACTTACGTTATGGTGAAAACCCGCATCAAAACGCCGCTTTTTATGTCGAAAACCACCCATTAAAGAGCCAGCAAGCCTCTATCGCGACCGCCACACAATTGCAAGGCAAAGCGCTGTCGTATAATAACATCGCCGATACAGATGCCGCACTGGAGTGTGTCAAAGCCTTTAGCGCGCCTGCTTGTGTGATCGTCAAACACGCCAACCCTTGCGGCGTGGCTGTGGATCAAGACCAAGTTGCTGCATACCAAACGGCTTTTAGTACCGACCCTGAGTCTTCTTTTGGTGGCATCATTGCCTTTAACCGTCCCTTGACGCTAGCCGCGGCTAAAGCCATCATTGATAATCAGTTCGTCGAAGTCATCATCGCACCAAGTATCGAAGAAGGCGTCCTCGATATCACAGCCAGCAAGAAAAACGTCCGCGTCTTGGTATGCGGCGAGCTGCCAGCACCAGACCAACGCGACGCTCAGCTTGATTATAAGCGCGTCAATGGTGGCCTACTCGTACAAGAACAAGACCTTGGCTTAATCACTGCCAATGATCTAAAAATTGTCACCGATGTACAGCCTACAGAGGCGCAGATTGCAGACTTGCTATTTAGCTGGAACGTCGCAAAATATGTCAAATCAAACGCCATCGTCTATGCCAAAGCTCAGCGCACCATCGGTGTTGGTGCCGGTCAAATGAGCCGTGTCAACTCAGCCCGTATCGCCGCCATCAAAGCTGAACACGCAGGACTTGCCACCGAAGGCGCGGTTATGGCCTCAGATGCCTTCTTCCCATTCCGTGATGGCATCGATAATGCAGCGGATGTCGGCATCTCTGCTATCATTCAGCCGGGTGGCTCGATGCGCGATGACGAAACCATCGCAGCGGCCAATGAGCATGGTATCGCCATGGTGTTCACAGGTATGCGTCATTTCCGCCACTAGTCTTTTGTAACTGAGCCGGCGCGCATGAGGCGGGTCGGTTTTGATTGCTAAATTATAGATCAAAA
>NZ_JAPEHS010000142.1:0-2899 GCF_028823565.1 Psychrobacter sp. A3 | reverse complement strand
TGCCGCTCAAACGCCCAATTATGACCTTCCCAAAAATGCGCGGTCTTATCATCATTATTAAAACCTAACATCACTATTGATAGCAGCGTCTCAGCTTTCTGTTTTTGCTGAATATGCAGGCGTGCAGACAACAGTAACCGATATAATAAAAACCCTGATGTCGGCGCAGAGGAATGAATATCCGCAAAAATAGGATAATCTGCCACTACTTTATGCTGCTCTGATAGCACAGCGCAATGCTCATCGCTACGTAATAGTTTCTCAAGCGGTTCTGGAATCTCTAGCACTCGGTTGGCGGTTATGGGATCATCAGCGGGGTTTGGATCGTCGCATGGCATGGGAAACTGATAGGCAGCATTCCCAAACAAGATGCCAAGCGGTGCTTGCTTAGTCATATCGAGCATCGCTGTCACATTATTGCTGCGAGGCGGTAGGCCAAAATGCAATTTACTGTCACCGATTTGTCTAAAAAACAGTAGCTTTGGTAAATCTTTGGCGAGCGGATGATAGGCAAAGAAGTCTGCATGAATAAAATCATTAAATAACACCAACATATCAGTAGGCTGCAATAGCGTCTTTAAGAACGCTGTGTCTATCGACGGGTTGTTGGCGATCAATATCACACGCTGGCTTTGTATTAGCCGCGCCTGCATGATAGGCGGTAGCGCAGCAAATGCTTCTGCGGCAAGATGGCTACTACTGGTGTTTGATAATGGTTGATCAAGCATATCTGGCATACCAATGTATTAAGGTATAGACGGTGGGGTAGGTTTTTGTCATGTGCTCGTTATAGTATAGAGAAGAAGGTGCCTAGGCTTGTTTGAATTTTGAAAATAGAAAAAATCTGGCAATACTTTATTGCCAGATTTTTTGTTATGAATAGGTTTTTATAGTGGTTTGTTATACCGCTTCACGCCATCTGCCTTGTACCATGATACCTGCGATAGGATTTAGCCCCATCTGATAAGCAAGGTCAGCAGGGCGGGCGATGTCCCATAATACCAAGTCAGCATCACAGCCGACTTCTATCTTGCCTTTTTTGGCGAGGCCTAATGCTTGCGCTGCATGCACGGTTGCGCCTGCCAACACTTCTTCAGTAGTGAGATAAAATAGTGTACAGCCCATATTCATCGCCAATAACAGCGAGGTGAGCGGCGAGGTGCCGGGGTTGCAATCGGTTGAGATAGCCATCGGCACCCGATGCTTGCGCAATGCTTCAATCGGTGGCAGCTTGGTATCACGCAGCGTATAAAAAGCCCCTGGCAATAGCACGGCTACCGTGTTGCTTGTGGCCATTTTTTTGATATCATCTTCTGCCAAGTGCTCAAGATGGTCGCTTGATAGCCCTTGGTATTCTGCTACCAAAGCGCTGGCACCTATGTTTGAGAGCTGCTCAGAATGCAGCTTCACAGGCAAATCTAATGAGCGAGCAATATCAAAGACGCGCTTAATTTGCTCACTACTAAAGGCGATGTTTTCACAAAAACCATCGACCGCATCGATTAAGCCCTCGCTATGTAAGATGGGCAACCACTGGCAAACTTGCTCGATATAGTCATCGGCACGGTCTTTATATTCTGGCGGTAGTGCATGGGCGGCCAAATACGTGGTGCTAACATGAATGTGGTGTTTGTCGCCGAGCGCACGAGCGACTTTTAGCATTTTACGCTCAGTGTCTAAGTCCAGCCCATAGCCTGATTTGATCTCGATACTGGTCACGCCCTCGCGCAAGAGGGCGAGCAGACGTTTTTCACTTTGGGTAAATAGTTCTTCCTCACTTGCTGTACGAGTAGCGCTCACTGTCGAGACGATGCCGCCACCTTGCGCGGCGATATCTTGATAACTGGCACCTTGCAAGCGTGCTTCGAACTCGTTGCTGCGATTGCCGCCATACACGATATGGGTATGACAATCGATAAGTCCGGGCGTGATCCAGTTGCCATGTACGTTTTTGATTTGATCGCTTTTATAATGAGTCAGATGCGGCTTGATTTGCTCATACGTACCAACCCATGCGATTTTGCCGTCTTTGATACCGATAGCGGCGCTTTCTAACTGACCATAAGGAGTGCTTTTGTTTTGATCATTGCTTTGATTGTCACTGTAAATATCAAAGCCGTATTGCGCTGAAAAGGTGGCAAGATTGGCATTGATAATGAGGTGATCAAATGAAGTTAGGATGGAGTCGTTTATATGCATTTGATCTGTAGGATTTATTGTATAAGTCATGGTGTACTCCTGCTTATTAGTATAGATTTAGTGCAGCCATTCATAGTCCGTTTATTTTAAAATAGACAGTGTGTCGTTGGAAAAAACGCTTCTTGCTGTGGTGCTGCTGACAGAGGGTGTGCAAAATTTACTTCAGTAACCTTGTATGGTTGGTTTATTTTAAAAATGTTATAGCGTGACTGGTACAAATTTTACTCGCTTGTTGTGCACAAGCGAGACAAAGGCTTCGCAAAACTTATCCCAGTCACTTATATCAATAGCAACCACATTTTGATTCTATATCGATTTATTTATACTAAAAGTAAATGCTGCTCGATAATAGTCGCTAAGAGGCGAGCGGCGACTTTACAGCTGCGTGCATCAATATCAAAGGTCGGATTAATCTCAGCGATATCAGCCATTTTTACTTTGCCTGATGCCATGATACATTTGACCGCACGCTCAACGAAGCTCAGCTCAATACCATAAGCAGCGGGCGCACTAACGCCCGGTACCACGCTTGCTGGCAAGCAATCCATATCAATGGTTAAGTAGATGACATCAACGTCATTGATAAAGGTCTCTATTTGCGCCGCAAGTTTTTTCCATTTCTTATTGGCGCAATCTTCGTCACTGATAATATGCACGCTTAATTGCTCAGCACGGTCGAAAAGCGCGGCAGTATTGGAAA
>NZ_JAPEHS010000141.1:0-2962 GCF_028823565.1 Psychrobacter sp. A3 | reverse complement strand
TCGGCGTGACTTCACGCTGGGCATCCAATAGTTGCCGCTCAAGCTCGAGCTTTTGGTTTTGGTAGTGAGCATCATCGATGGTGCCACTGTCTTTGTCTGTTTTTAGCTCTGCCAGACGCTCGCGAAATACTGCAACATTAATATCTAGCAGTTGATTGTCTATTGGTTTGGACTGCAAACGCGGTGCTCGTAGCCATGGCATAATAGCAATTAGCGCAAATATAAGAGCAATCAGCAAGCTTAGAGCTACAAATAAGCCAAAAGTAGAAAATAGAGTCATTTTTTGTCCTCTATGCTAGTAATATCGTGGTCGACATTCTCAGCTTGCGATAATAGACGATCAAGCTCAGCCTTTTCCGCAGAGGTCAAGGCAGCAGTACTGTTCACTGTAACGCCGTTTTGGCCACGGGCGACAACTTGGCGGCGTTTACTTTGCCAAAACCACCCTATCAATAATACGATCAGTAGCAATGGCGGAAAAAACCATAAAATCCATGTCGATGGACGTACAGGCGGCTTGTAGCTGATAAAATCGCCGTAGCGCTCTTGCATATAATCCCGGATTTCCGCATCACTACGTCTGTCTTTAATCAAATCATAGACTTTTTGCTTTAAGTCTTGGGCAATCGGCGCATCAGAACCTGCCAAGTTTTGGTTTTGGCATTTCGGGCAACGAAACTCTTCGATCAATCCTCGGTATTGTGCTTCTTGTTGGACAGAATCAAAATCATAGACGTCAATCGCCGCATAGCTGGTCACACTTAGGAGACAGGCAAGTATTAAGCTCGCTACTTTTATCGTAACGGCCTTTATTGAAAGGGCTATCATTTGCACACCTCTTCAACCTGAATCGCATCTGGACTGACGTTATTATCATTGGCATCATTGAGTACCGTTAAGCAAGGCTCAATACGATCTTGCCAGTTACTCTCGTTAATCTCACCAACAATGTGCTGGCGAATAACGCCTTCACCATCGACAGTGAAAGTCTCAGGCGCACCCGTCAACCCTAAGTCCAAGGCAAATTGACCAGATAAATCTTGAATAGACATGGAGAATGGGTCGCCGCCACGATTTAAATATCCTAGCGCATCACCGATGTCATCTTTGTAATTAACACCAACCAAATTGACTCCGCGCTCTTCTAATTGCATTAAAAAAGGATGCTCAATAACGCAAGTTGGGCACCAAGAGCCCCAAATATTCATCAAAAAGGGCTCATCAGGTAAGTTGTCATTGGTCATGATCCGACTGGTATCGGACAACAATGGCAGCTCAAACGCTGGTACTGGGCGTTCAAGCGCGGTATTGGTTACGATTTCAGTCGGCTGCCCCAAACGAAAATAAAGCATAACCATAACAGCAGCAAAGATGATCAGCGGGATCAAAAACCATATTCTAAATTGGCTTTTTTTCATTGTTCGATTACCTTTTGTTTCAGGGGGTTGCTCGGAAAAATGATTAGACTTAGTCATTTTGCTTCTCCCCTATTAGTGTCGTGTTATTAGTAGTGCTTTTAACATCTAAATCAGTAACCGTCGTAAAGCCTGACTTACTCGCTGCAATTTGTGCAGGGGTCTTGGATGTTTTGAGACGATAGCGCCTATCAAGCATACTCAGCAGACCACCCAATGCCATAATAATAGCGCCGAGCCATATCCAACGAATTAATGGTTTTACATAAATCCTTAATGCCCATTGGTTACTACCATCGGCAATAGGTTCGCCCAGTGCGACATAAACATCGCGCATAAGACTGGGGTCAATAGCAGCTTCAGTTGTTGGCATCGTGCTGATAATATAAGTACGCTTTTCTGGAGTCAGTTTCGCCACTTCACGACCGTCTTTGGATACCACCACTTGCGCTTGCGTTGCATCAAAGTTACTACCCTTTATTTCAAAAAATTCAGTTACTTCAAAATCGTAACCTTGAACATTGACTGTATCGCCAACACTCAATGCCACATCGCGCTCGATACTCAAGGTACTGGTAAAGGCAACACCGATGACCGCTACAATCACACCAATATGTGCCGTTTGCTGACCCCAGTAGCTTAAACGCAGCTTATTTAAGCCTTGCAAAAAGCTTGGTGCATTTTTGGTTTTGTCTTTGAAATCAACCACCATCCAGAACAGTACCCAAAAACTTACTGCTAGTGTTACACCAATATTAAGCATGGCAGATGGACTGACAAAGTAAGTGATGACTGCAGCTAATACTAGACTGTTCGCCGCAATGACCATACCAACGCCTAACAATGGACGCTTATCTTGTTTCCAGCGGATATTGGAGCCCATACCCATGGCAACCAGCAATAGCCATGTTAAAGGCACAAATAGCGCATTAAAGTACGGAGGACCTACCGATACCTGACCCAAGCTAAAGGCGTCGGCAATGATAGGATAGAGGGTACCAAGCAATACCACTAACGTTGCAATCAAAATGATGACGTTGTTAATGACTAAAAATGACTCACGCGAAACCAGTTGATACTGACTTTCAATCGTCAAACGCCAGCCACGCAGCGCAAACATCAGCAAACCACCACCGACGATGATGCCAAGAATCACTAAAATTACCAGACCACGAGTGGGGTCAGCGGCAAACGAATGCACTGAGGTAAGGACTCCAGAGCGTACCAGGAACGTGCCAAGCAAGCTTAAGGCAAAGGCGAAAATAGCCAGCATGATGGTCCATGCTTTAAACACCCCGCGCTTTTCAGTGACTGCTAATGAATGCAGCAATGCTAAGCCGACAAGCCAAGGCATAAACGAGGCATTCTCTACCGGATCCCAAAACCACCAACCGCCCCAGCCAAGCTCGTAGTAGGCCCACCACGAGCCCAGTGCAATACCAATGGTCAAAAATCCCCAAGCCGCGAGCGCCCATGGACGTGACCAGCGTGTCCAAGCAGCATCTAAACGCCCTTCCCACAATGCCGCCATACAAAAAGCAAATGGC
>NZ_JAPEHS010000140.1:0-3049 GCF_028823565.1 Psychrobacter sp. A3 | reverse complement strand
CGTTAAAAATAAGCGCTTAGAATGACTAAACTTATTATTTTTAACATCGAATCGCCTAAAAAATAGTCGCTGTCAGTGCCATGGTCGAATGTTCAACACGCCCTACTATAACTGTTTTTGTTTACAAAAAATCAGCCCGTCTATTTATCATAGACGGGCTGATTGATATTTGAATACTGATGCTTCAATACTGATACTTGAAGATTGGGATTAGGTCTTACTTACGTCCACGCTTCCAGCTAAAGCCCCAATGAAAGGCCTTATCCATTTCTTGGTGACCTTTAAAGTATTGGTTGATACGCTCGACATTGATGCTGCCTTGCTGATTGACCAGCCGCGCGATGGCACACATAGGCAGGTTGCCGGTGCCTTCTGTCAGACGAGTCTCAATCGGTGGCTGCTCTGGCACGTGAATGGTCACCACCCCATCAGTTTGGGCCCAATTTGGCACACCCTCATAAATAAAGGCAAAAATAAACACCTCCTCAATCTGCGACCACTGTTGGCCATTGATATCGAGCCATTCACCGCCACTCACCTGCCCGGTTCTATCATCAGCGCGCAAGCACACATAAGGCGCCGACTGCAAGCTACCGAAGCGATTGCCCAGTGCTTGAATCAGGGTTTTTTCGCCATTTTTTAGATGAATCATTGCACCGACATCCAAATCGATGCCGCCAGATTTGTGCTGCTTAAATAAATCGCCTAATAGCCCTTTTTTGGGCGTTTTTTGATCGGCATTTGGCCGCTGGTTCCAGTTGAGATTGACCGCGATTTTGCCAAAATTGTCGCGTTTTTTTAGATTGATGCTGGACTGATTTTTGGTTAAGGTGATTTTGTTTAAATTTACCGTAGGACTGGCTGGTATCGGCGGCGGGGTGGCCTGAGCAGGTCGATTGGTTTTTTGTGTATTGATCGTCTGTGCTTGAGGTGCTGCTTGGCTTGGTACTGGCGCTTCATCAGCAATCTCGACCCCGAAATGCTCAGATAATGGCTTGAGACCACCATTAAACCCTTGCGCGATAAAACGAAACTTCCAACTGCCCTGCCGGCGGTAGCATTCGGCCAAGATAATGGCTTTTTCGGAGCGGCCAGTACCATTTAGCTGGCAGGTCAATAATACTTGGCTGCCCTGCAATACCTGAATATCCACATCACCGATTTGCGCCAGCGTTTGCTCGCTAGAGAATGCCAAAGCAATCTTGTCGATATTGGCAGGCTGCGCGGGCAAATTGATATCAAAAAAACCATCGCTGTCATGGCCGCGAAAGCTGACATTGCCGTCGTCGCTGCGGGTCTGACCATAAAATATCATGTCGCCATCACCGCGCACCTTGCCATCGCTAGTTAAGCGATAAGCGGCGCAATCTACCGCGTTTTGGCTTATGATACGAATACTGATATGGTCATTGGGTAATGGCGCGTTGGCACCCGCCACCAATTGTTGCGGTTGGTTTTGGCTCATATTCTGTCCTTCTTATAAGTAATAATGCTTATTTTTTATTGCTTAATAGATCATACTAGGCTGTGTCTGTCTGCATTTTAAAAATAGTGATAAAAATGAGATAAATTGCGATCAAACAAGGAAAATAGCGCCGTTAATATCGGGATATTGACCTGCTATTTGACGACGTTTAACGATGCTTGCCAAGATTTGGCCATTTTTAGCCCATTCAGATAGCTATCGCGTGAATCGAAGACATGGCCTACACATTGCTCTATAGTAGCAGTCAGTTGAAAATAAGCCCAGTGCTACTGATATTAAAGTGCGCTCACTATCCCTATGCCATAAAGCTCTGATAATAAAGTGCTTGAGAAACAGTGACGATCGGATCACGATACTACCCCTAACCCTTAGCATCTGAGAGACCCATGAACAACCCTGCAAACGCTACTCATCACTCAGCGCCCCTAGCCGTCTGGTTGGCTGAAGGTCAATCCAGCCAGCGCGATATGCTCGCTAGCCTGCAAGCTCTAAAAACCAAAACGAGCGCGCCACTGCATATCATTGCCTCACATCGTCATGATAGACCTGAAATCTTTTCGCTGGCCGATACGGTCTATCGTGAGCCTTTAGCGTCCGCAAGTGATGTTCCTAAGCAAATGCCCCCTCTTGATATGCCGCGCTGGCAGTTTGTGCTCGAACAAGCCCAGCAGCAGCAGGTCAAAGTCCTTTTGACAGGGCGCAACAGCATAGACTACGAAGCAAAGCGCGACGCGTTTGCGGCGGCTGGCATCCGCCTACTGACAGGGGCCACCAGTGTCGACGCCCTAGCGTCCATCGATGATAAGTTTGCCTTTATGCAGCACTGTCAGGCGCATGACATTCCTGTAGCCGAGGCGTGGCGGTTTGATACCCTAGCCGAGCTTGAAGCATTACTGGATAAATACGGCGATCAGCCGCTGTGTGTCAAGCCGGTCACAGGTATTTTTGCCCAAGGGTTTTGGCGGCTTGATACCGGAAAGGCAGCAGCTGATCTTTATGACAGCTTTGAGCATCTGTACTTTACCGAAGAGAAAAAAATCAGCACCGAGCAGTTTTTGCAGGCATATAGCCATAGCCAGATGGTACATGAGCGTCCTATCCCTATGCTACTGATGCCCTATCTATCAGGCCAAGAATACTCTATCGACGTGGTGTGTGAATACGGTGAGGTGCTGGCGGCCGTTACACGCCATAAGACAGGAAAAATCCAGCATGTCGGCTACGATCAGGAGGTGATGGCAGTGGTGATTCCATTGATTAGCGCCTTTGGCTGCGATGGTATCGTTAGCGTCCAGACCAAGGCCGATAGCGACGGCCAGCACCGTGTCCTTGAGATTAACAGCCGCCCCTCAGGTGGTATCGGCTATACGGCGCACAGCGCTGTCGACTTGACTCAAATTGGTTTTGGTTATTGGTTGGGCTTGAGCGACAAGCCCAAACTGGCTGACGTCATCGGGCAAATCACTCCCTGTCAGGTGCGCTCTTTGATGACCAGTGTCAAAATTAAATGAAACTGCTGTTTATTACCCTTGATGCAGACCCTTATTTTAAAGACAATTAGGG
>NZ_JAPEHS010000013.1:0-43891 GCF_028823565.1 Psychrobacter sp. A3 | reverse complement strand
ATGACATTTTTAGAGTGTATCGACTATAAGATAAACACAGGAGAATGCTGGCATAGCGCTACTCCCTTTATTTAGAATGAATGATAACGGGCGCAGGCTTGCCGCTCTTGATGGCAGCCATGAGCAGTGGTTGGGGTAGGGGAGAGATAAAAGGTAGATTTTGCTTGCTTAACGGCTGCAGGCTCCTTATAATAAGTGGCGTTTTATTTTGGTTAAAAGGTAACACCTGTAGAGTGAGTCATTCACGGATAAAAAGGCTGCGAGTATTTCTGCTGTCTTATCCCAATGCTATAAGGCTATAGGCGTACCATGACCAAACCTGCCAAACGCACCCAAAAAGACAAGATTGGTATTTATATCAAACGCCAAGCCTGGTTGTTATTTATCTTGATCATTGTCGCTTGGATGATAGATATAAGCTGGCTACATAGTCAGCTCATCATCGCAAAGAGCACCGCAATCGGTGCACTACTGAGCTTTATCACACAGGCTGTATTTGCTTTTTTTGTTTTTTGGTACACCGGATATCGCGCGCGCAGACACATTGTCAGCCTGCTATATCGAGGTCAGATGGCCAAATGGCTATTGACTGTTTTTGGTTTCGCACTAATTTTTATTACCGTACAACCCCTATCTGCGCCAGCGCTGTTTATCGGTTTTATGGTAATGCAAATTAGTCACAGTTGGATGTTGTGGCACATACGCTAGTGCTGGTAGCTCATGATGGTATCGATGATGATCTATCTGTGAAGGTTACTGATTAAATAGTACTAGGCAAGTCACCCTGCCGTCCAATTTCTCTATGACTGATTCTATAAAGTCAAAAAATGACATGTGCTTTATTTCTATTGATATGACTTTTATCGATAGGAATATAAAGATAGCGATATAGGCGACGAAGATTCATTGATAAGCGCAAAATGACGATGAAAACAACACAACGTCTTAATAAGCTTTGGGTTTAGTATTAAATATTTCTACCCAGCAAATGAAGCAAACCTATACGACTAAAGGTCAGTGGCCGCTAACTTATTCATACAGTGGATAAAAAAGTCATAATTGACTTTACACGAATACAACGCTGCATTAATATAGGCAGCGAAATATTTTGCTTATAAGCGCCGAATTGAGCGATAGCTACAAAAATGTGGCAGTAAGCAAGCACATATATAATAATTTTGCGTATACATGCAAGGGCTATTACTGAATTATCATAAGCCCTTTTTTGATAGCTAAAATTTAACTTACGCCATCAAACATCGCATCGTAATAGAACTATGGGTTGGATGTTATTGGTTACATGAGTGCTTTGGTTTGTTCTATATATTTGCTTAGTCGCAACATACATAGAAAGACCACACCTCATCAGATGACAACCATATTTTTGGTAGTTGATTAAATCGTTGATTAATAAGAAGCTTACATTATGGCATCCGAGCAAACATCATCAGAATATATCTCTCACCACTTAACGAATTGGACGTACGGTTATCTGCCGGGCGAGGGCTGGAAAGTCGCTCATACTGCTGAAGAGGCAGCGCAAATGGGCTTTAACGCTATCCATCTTGATTCTATGCTATGGTCAATTGGTCTGGGTATTTTATTTTGTGCCATCTTTTGGATGGTTGCCAAAAAAGTCACCTCAGGCGTGCCAAGCAAGACGCAAGCAGCGGTTGAGATGATCGTTGAGTTTGTTGATAACAACGTTCGTGATTCTTATAGTGGTACCTCAAAATTGATCGCGCCTTTGGCGTTGACTATTTTTGTTTGGATCTTCTTGATGAACTTGATGGATTTGATCCCTGTTGATTTCATTCCAGGTCTAGCTGGCCAAGTTGGCGCTGCTATGGGTCATGATCCCCATCATGTTTTCTTTAAGATTGTTCCAACGACTGATCCTAATATCACGCTTGGCATGTCGTTCTCTGTCTTTGCACTGATTATCTTTTACAGCATTAAAGAAAAAGGCGTGGGCGGTTTTATTGGTGAGCTAACGCTACACCCATTTAGTGCCAAAAACCCAATCGTACAAGTGATTTTGATCCCCATCAACTTCATCCTAGAAGCAGTTACTCTGATAGCCAAACCTGTATCACTTGGTTTGCGTCTATTCGGTAACATGTATGCTGGGGAATTGATTTTCATACTGATTGCTCTAATGCCGTTTTGGATTCAATGGGCGTTATCGGTACCGTGGGCTATCTTCCACATCTTAGTTATTACACTTCAAGCGTTCGTATTCATGATGCTGACGATAGTTTATATGTCGCTTGCATCATCAACTGAACATTAATTAGACATTCAATAGGTAAATGAGGATACATCAATGGATCCAGTATTAGGTGGTTACACAGTTATCGCAGTAGCGCTACTTATCGGTCTTGGCGCACTTGGCACAGGTATTGGTTTTGCTATTCTAGGTGGTAAATTCTTAGAAGGCGTTGCACGCCAGCCAGAGCTTGGCTCACAGTTGCAAACTCGTATGTTCATCGTAGCAGGTCTTCTTGATGCTATTCCGATGATCGGTGTTGGTATTGCTATGCTGTTGTTGTTCGCTAACCCTCTAGCAGGTTAATCCGAAAGCTCAGTTGTAAGTGTTTGGTATTCAAAGATTTATTATCCAATATAGTCAAGATTTGACTGCCAAACATGATCAATGAAACTGATTTTTCATTAACAAAGAGGTGATCACGTGAATATCAATTTTACCCTCGTCGGTCAAGCCATTGCTTTTGCAATATTTGTGATTTTTTGCATGAAATTCGTGTGGCCACCACTTATCGGGGCCATTAATGAGCGTCAGCGTAAAATAGCTGAAGGCTTGAATGCCGCAGAAAAAGCAAAAGCAGACTTGGCGACCGCAGAGCAAGATGCCCAGCAGGAGCTTGATCTTGCGAAGACTAAAGCCGCGGCTTTAATCGAGCAAGCCAATAAGAGTGCCAACCAGCTTGTTGAAGATGCAAAAGCGCAAGCGCAAGCAGAAGGTGAGCGCATTCGCCAACAAGCACAAGCATCTATCGACCAAGAAATCAATCAAGCGCGTGAATCATTGCGTGCGCAAGTTGCTGAACTGGCTGTACTTGGTGCTGAGAAGATTTTGCAAGACAAAGTCGATGAGCAAAAACATGCCAGTATGTTAGACCAACTGGCGGCGAAGCTGTAATTGTGAGGATATCATGGCTGACTTATCAACCTTAGCACGACCGTACGCTAAAGCCGCGTTTGACTATGCCAACGAAAATGGTGTGGTAAATGAGTGGGAAAATTTCTTATTTATTGCCAGCCGCGTTGTCAATGACAAGTCGTTCAGTACTTGGCTGGACAATCCAGCTGTTTCTGCTGAGCATAAGTCAGCTGCTTTGGTCGATCTTTATGATACACAAGTAGCGGGTTCTAATGACTCTGCTTTTAAGCAGCTATTAGATAAGAACCGGGGTGCTCAACCAAGCGCTGACACCAGCTATCCTAAAGTATCAGTAGCACTTAGTAACTTCGTTAAACAGTTATCAGAACAAGAGCGTCTGGCGCTGCTTCCTGAAGTTTATGAGCATTATCGCCGTCACAAGGCCATAAGCTTAAAGCAGCTTGACGCATATGTGACCTCTGCCTATCCATTGACCGACGCCCAGCGTGAAACGATTCAAAAACGTCTTGCTGCCTCGTTAAATGCGAGTGTGGTGATTCACGAGTCGGTCGATCCAAGTCTATTGGCAGGCGCTACGATCAAAGTCGGTGACAAAATCATTGATGATTCGATGCGCGGCAAGTTACAACAGTTAAAAACACAGCTAACTGCCTAATGCCACTCAGTAGCGCAGCCAAATAAAATCTGCGTGAGCGTAAGAGCATTTAAGTCAGTGGGCGGGTTATCATAAATTAAAGGAAACAAGGCAATGCAACAATTGAATCCAGCGGAAATCAGTAACCTGATTAAGCAGCGTATTCAAGACCTTGATGCGGGTGCAACTGCAAAGAATGAAGGCACGATTGTCAAAGTATCTGACGGTATCGTGCAGATTCATGGTCTTGAAGATGCCATGTACGGCGAAATGATTGAGTTTGAAGGCGAAATCTATGGAATGGCGCTTAACTTAGAGCGTGATTCTGTCGGCGCGGTAGTACTTGGTGATTACCTAAAGCTGCAAGAAGGTCAAAAAGCCTATTGTACTGGTCGTATCCTTGAAGTACCAGTAGGTCCTGAGCTGCTAGGCCGTGTTGTTGACGCCTTGGGTAATCCTATTGATGGCAAAGGTCCTATCGATGCCAAAATGACTGATAAAGTCGAAAAAATCGCTCCAGGCGTTATCGACCGTCAATCAGTCGATCAGCCAGTGATGACCGGTTATAAAGCCGTTGATACCATGATCCCAATCGGTCGTGGCCAGCGTGAGCTTATCATTGGTGACCGTCAGACGGGTAAAACAGCCATGGCCATCGATGCGATCATCGCCCAGAAAGCTTCTGGCATCAAGTGTGTGTACGTCGCAGTCGGTCAGAAACGCTCTACTATTGCCAACGTCGTACGTAAGCTTGAGCAAACTGGTGCGCTAGAATATACCACTGTTGTAGTCGCTTCGGCATCAGAGCCAGCAGCACTACAGTACCTTGCACCATACTCAGGCTGTACGATGGGTGAGTACTTCCGTGATCGCGGTGAAGACGCCCTAATTGTCTTTGATGACTTATCAAAGCAAGCGGTTGCGTATCGTCAGATTTCACTATTGCTACGTCGTCCGCCAGGTCGTGAAGCATACCCAGGTGATGTATTCTACTTACACTCACGCTTACTTGAGCGTGCATCACGCGTCAACGCTGATTACGTAGAAAAGTTCACTAACGGTGAAGTGAAAGGTAAAACCGGTTCTTTGACCGCTCTACCAATCATCGAAACCCAAGCTGGTGACGTATCTGCATTCGTACCAACCAACGTGATCTCAATCACTGATGGTCAGATCTTCCTAGAGTCTAGCTTATTCGCCTCAGGTATCCGTCCAGCAGTCAACGCTGGTATCTCAGTATCTCGTGTTGGTGGTTCTGCGCAGACTAAGATCATCAAAAAGCTCTCTGGTGGTATTCGTACCGCACTGGCTCAGTATCGTGAACTAGCAGCATTTGCTCAGTTTGCCTCTGATCTTGATGATGCGACTCGTGAACAGCTTGATCATGGTGAGCGCGTGACTGAACTGATGAAACAAAAACAGTATCAGCCAATGTCAATCTCTGAGCAAGCAGCGGTTATCTATGCGTCAAACGAAGGCTTTTTAGCTGATGTGCCAGTTGAAAAGATTGGTGATTTTGAAGAAGCCTACTTACGCTATATGCATGATGAGCAAAGTGAATTGATGCGCGAGATTGATGACACTGCGAACTACAACGATGATATCGCAGGTCGTTTAAAGTCAGCAGTACAGACTTTTAAACAAAATCACAGTTATTAATTTAATGGGTTAAGCCGATCTGGTGATGACTGATCGTTTAAAAAGTGGCGCGTTGTCTGATACGCTTTTTGCTAAGACAAAAGCGCCACTGTCTTAACCACCGTCGGTATTAGATCGCGTTATGCACAAAATATTGCCTTTTTTAAAGGTGAGTGTTTATCAAATGCTGCATGCGCCAATGCTTTTTAACCCTCTTATATTGGAATCATTATGGCAAGCTTAAAAGAGATACGTGCCAAAGTCACCAGTATTAAAAGCACCCAGAAAATCACTCGTGCCATGCAAATGGTAGCAGCGAGTAAGATGCGCCGTGCTCAAGAGCGCATGGAAGTGGGTCGCCCGTATGCTGATAGTATGCGCCGGGTTATTTCACATTTGGTGCATGCCTCATCAGACTACAAACATCCGTATATGGTATCGCGTCCAGTCAATAAGGTTGGCTATATTGTCATCACCTCTGACCGTGGCCTAGCGGGTGGTTTGAATATTAACTTATTCAAAGCTTTAACTAAAAGTATCCAAGATTATCAAGATCAGTCAGTACAAGCTGAGTTTGCAGTCATCGGTGCCAAAGGTGTCAGCTTCTTCAAAAACTTTGGTGGTAATGTTACATCGGCTGTGACCGATTATGGTGACAAACCGACGTTTGAGCAATTAAATGCACCAGTTCAGGCCATGCTTGAGGACTACAGTAACGGTAAACTTGACCGTATTTATGTCGTCTACAACCGATTCGTCAATGCGATGACTCAGAAGCCAACGGTTAATCAGTTGGTGCCTCTACCAGAGCAGTCATTTGATGATGAAGACAGTGGTCTACAGACAGAACTTAGCTGGGATTATATCTACGAGCCTGATATCAAAACATTGATTGATGAATTGCTTGGTCGCTATATCGAGTCGATTGTTTATCAAGCGGTAATGGAAAACATTGCCTCCGAGCAGTCTTCACGTATGGTTGCGATGAAAGCGGCAACAGATAATGCTGGTGACCTTATTAACGATTTACAGTTGGTTTATAACAAGCTGCGTCAAGCGGCGATTACCCGAGAAATCTCGGAAATCGTTGGCGGTGCTGCTGCTGTTTCATAATTGACTACACCTATATATAGAAGTTCAAGGAGAACGCAATGAGTAGCGGTCGTATTGTACAGATTATTGGCGCGGTTCTTGACGTTGAGTTCAACCGTAATGAAGTTCCTCAAATTTTTGATGCCTTGCAAGTAGATGGTACCGAAACCACCCTAGAAGTGCAGCAACAGCTAGGTGATGGTATCGTACGTACTATTGCGATGGGATCAACTGAAGGCCTAAAGCGTAACTTACCTGTTACTAATACTGGTGCACCGATTTCTGTGCCTGTTGGTACTGGTACGCTAGGTCGCATCATGGATGTTCTTGGTCGTCCTATCGATGAAGAAGGTCCTGTTACTGCTGACGAGAAATGGTCTATCCACCGTGAAGCACCAAGTTATGCTGAGCAATCAAACAGCACTGAGCTGCTAGAGACGGGTATTAAAGTTATCGATCTACTTTGCCCGTTTGCTAAAGGTGGTAAAGTTGGTCTGTTCGGTGGTGCTGGTGTTGGTAAAACCGTTAACATGATGGAGCTGATCAACAACATCGCTCTGAAACATTCAGGTTTGTCCGTGTTTGCTGGTGTTGGTGAGCGTACTCGTGAAGGTAATGACTTCTATCACGAAATGCAGGAAGCTGGCGTTGTAAACACCGAAGACTTTAGTAAATCTAAAGTTGCGATGGTATACGGCCAGATGAATGAGCCACCAGGTAACCGTCTACGTGTTGCACTGACGGGTCTGACCATGGCTGAGTACTTCCGTGACACCAAAGATCCTGCCACTGGTAAAGGTCGTGACGTACTGCTATTTGTTGATAACATCTACCGTTATACACTAGCCGGTACTGAAGTATCAGCACTACTTGGTCGTATGCCATCAGCGGTTGGTTATCAGCCAACACTCGCTGAAGAGATGGGTCTGCTGCAAGAGCGTATTACTTCAACGCAATCAGGCTCTATCACTTCAGTGCAAGCCGTCTATGTACCAGCGGATGACTTGACGGATCCATCACCAGCAACGACGTTTGCTCACTTGGATGCGACAGTCGTACTAAGCCGTGACATCGCCTCACAAGGTATCTATCCTGCGGTTGATCCACTAGATTCAACCTCACGTCAGCTAGATCCACAAGTCATCGGTGAAGAGCACTATAACGTCGCTCGCGGTGTGCAAGAAGTGTTGCAGCGCTATAAAGAGCTAAAAGACATCATCGCCATCCTAGGTATGGACGAGTTGTCAGAAGAAGACAAACTGGTTGTTTATCGCGCTCGTAAGATCCAGCGCTTCTTATCTCAGCCATTCCATGTTGCCGAAGTCTTTACTGGTGCGCCTGGTAAATATGTACCACTACGCGATACCATTGCCAGCTTTAAAGCAATCATCGCTGGTGAATACGATGACCTACCAGAGCAAGCGTTCTACATGGCTGGTAGCATCGAAGAAGTAGTGGCCAAAGCAGAAAAAATGAAATCTACTGCAGCGTAAGTTGCGTTAGCAATTGCTAAAAGGCAAGTGGGCTACTATCTGTCTACTTGCCAGTAGATAACGCATCGCAGTTTTGATTGAGTTTTGATCGTAAGGAGTTAAATATGGCAACGTTACAATGTCGCGTCGTAAGTGCTCGTGAGGAGTTGTATTCGGGCGAGATCAGCATGCTAATAGCTACGGGTACCGAAGGCGAGATTGGTGTATTGCCAGGTCACACACCGCTTATTACTTTGCTAAAACCGGGTGCGATGCGCGTGCAAACACCAAACGGTGAAGAAGAAGTGATTTATGTTTCAGGTGGCGTTTTAGAAGTTCAGCCAAAGATGGTCACTGTACTGGCGGATACCGCCATGCGTGCACACAATCTTGATGAAAGTAAAATCATCGAAGCGCGTAAAAAAGCGGAGCAAATGCTGGTCAATCAGTCTGATACGGTTCAGACCAATGCCGCTTTGGCTTCTTTAGCAGAGTCTGTGGCACAGCTACAAACGATTCGTAAATATAAAAACCGCGCGTAAAGCAGAGTTTTGGTTAGATATTTTTAGCTTGGATCTTCAAGCAACAATAAGACAGTCCTTTATGGGCTGTTTTTTTATGTCTGTCATATATTCGGTATCAGCTAAAATCATATGACAAAAGTAATCAATATCGCGGTTTGCTGCTGACTTTATTAACAGAGATAAAAAGACACTGGCGACAATGAGAATATCTGGTTATATTAGAGACGATAATATGTAAATGCTGCGTGAGCGTTGAAAACATGATTGCTATTGTCATAGGTGCTGAGCGACGTGTAAACAGTGATGCGTCAATATCTATGCCAGTATTAAAGCGCTAAAAAAGTCTTTAAACCGTTAATTTGCATGGAAAAGGTGGAGTTTTTGGACGTAAACTAAAGTTTTAATCATTATAGTTTATAGGTTTTGTTACCGACTATAGGCTATAGTATAGGAAGCTGTACGTTTAATAGTATACTGTGCTACCAAGTTGTAACAGCTATACAAACATCAATCGTGCCACAATATGGTGCTATTAATTTTACCGCTCTTACTTTTACCGCTTTTAAATGAGATGTATTAGAGGATATAACAATGACAACGACTGAAGAAGACAACACCCCCCGAATCTTGATTGTTGAAGATGATGAGCGTCTGGCCATGTTGACCCAAGACTACTTGGTCAAAAATGGTCTAGAAGTCGCCATCGAAACCGATGGCAATCGTGCGATTCGCCGTATCGTCAACGAACAGCCTGATATGGTGGTGCTTGATGTCATGCTTCCTGGTAGCGATGGGTTGACAGTGTGCCGTGAAGTACGTCCCCATTACCAAAATCCAATTTTGATGCTGACCGCCCGTACTGAAGATATGGATCAAGTACTCGGCCTTGAGATGGGCGCGGATGATTATGTTGCCAAACCGGCGCAGCCACGCGTCCTACTTGCTCGTATTCGTGCGTTGCTACGTCGCTCAGAAAACGCGCCATCAGAAGATGTGCCACAGCGTTTAGAGTTTGGTGAGTTGGTCATCGATAATGGTGGTCGTTCAGTCACGCTTAGTGATGAGCTGGTAGATTTTACTAGCGCCGAATATGACCTATTATGGTTACTTGCATCGAATGCTGGTCGCATTTTATCGCGTGAAGATATTTTTGAGCGCCTGCGCGGTATTGAATATGATGGTCAAGATCGCTCCATTGATGTGCGTATCTCACGTATCCGTCCAAAAATCGGTGATGATCCAGAAAACCCAAAACGTATCAAGACTGTCCGTAGTAAAGGTTATCTGTTTGTTAAAGAAGGCAACTAATCAGCTCACATCTGAGTGAAGACAGATTGTCTCGCATTCTCACAAAAAAACCTCCGCTAAATTTTAATTTTTAAACTTAAATACAGCGTTATGTGGTTTAATTAAGCCATCATAATGTAGCAGCACTATGCTGGGTACTATCAGCGGATTTTATTTACTAAGTTGGTCACGGCACGTATGTCATTAGTTTCTTCTTTAAAACACAGTATTTTCGTTCGGATTTATGCCGGGCTGCTTATCGTTTGTTTATGCGTGGCCTTGTTCGCGCAGTTATTGATGGACACTATCAATAAAGAGCGGGTGCAGTCCTATCGAGAAACCATGGCCAAGGGGGCGTTTCATTTGGTCAGTGAAGGAATTGCGCATCAGGACAATGAGCAGCAGCGAGCGTATTGGTTATCAGATGCCAGTAGCTTGTTTGGCTCGACATTTAGTGTCATACCGATTGATAAAGTGGACTTCACCGCCAGCGAGCTACGCCGTCTTGAAAATGACAATACCGTGGTTCGTTATAACAATCAGCCGGTATATGCAGATGTTTATTATCGTCTGCCCGACAGCCAGAGCATCTTGACCGCGAGGGTATCACAGGTGACCGAACAGCAAGTGCGTGCTATTGCTGTGTTTTTGTTAGATGATTTGTCTTATCACATGACTTTATCGGATAAGCGTGCACGCCTCGCTGAGCTAGAAGACAAGTTTTCTTTTCCGCTTGCGTTTCAGGCGGTCAACACCCTCGATCTGGATTCTGATCAGATAGCGCGTTTGCGCCGTGATGAGGTGGTCATCTCTTTGCAGGATACCAACAGTAGTAAGAGCAACTCAGCGATCAGAGTGATAGTGCCCTCCGAAATCAATGACATGGCTATCTTGATCGGCCCGATTCCTTTGTTTAACTGGTTTCCGCTCAATCTGATCATCAGTATGATTTTGATCAGTATGTTCCTTATTAGTTTGGGTGTGTATGCGCTGATTTTTCCGCTTGAGCGTAAGCTACAACTGATACAAGTGGGCGTCAACGAAGTCAGTAAAGGCAATCTAGATATCCAAGTACAGGTCATTGGCCAAGATGAGATTGCGCGTTTGGCAGCGACATTTAACGCCATGACCTCACATATCAAGCGTTTGATTGAGTCACAGCGTGAGCTGACACGCGCGGTCTCGCATGAGCTGCGTACGCCTGTTGCCCGTATAAGGTTTGCCGTCGATATGCTGGCCGATACTGATGATGAGGACTCGCGATTTATGCAGCGTGACTATATCGATGAAGATATTGAGTCGCTAAATGGTTTGATTGACGAGATTTTGACGTACGCCAAGCTAGAAGAAGGCTCGCCAAAGCTTGATCTAGAGCCTGTCAATCTTCGAGAGCTGCTAGAGCAGGTCGAGCGCGAAACCAACGCGCTAGGTAAACCCATCAAGATAGTCACCAACTTGCCAAATGCAAAGGTGACCGCAATTGCCGATCGTCGCTATTTGCACCGCGTGATTCAGAACCTGGCAGGCAACGCTCTACGCTATGCAGAAACCACCATTATCATTAGTGCTGGCGTTAAAAAGGGCAATGCCTTTGTCAGTGTCGAAGATGACGGTCATGGCATCCCAGAAGAAGACCGCGAAAAGGTGTTTATCCCATTTTCGCGCTTGGATGACAGTCGCACCCGTGCATCGGGTGGCTATGGACTTGGTCTATCTATCGTTTCGCGCATTGCTTTTTGGTTTAACGGTAGTATGAAGGTAGATGAAAGCCGTGAGCTTGGCGGCGCAAGGTTTGTCATGACTTGGCCGATTAAGCCCTTGACACAGATATTGGCGGCAGATGAGTTGACGCAAGAAAGAAGTGAGCGTGATATTGAAAACCAATGATAAGCAAAGACAGCCAGTGATCAGCAGAGCAATAGTAGAGGAGGGCAAAGGATGCCATACTTATTTGGTGGGTTGGTGATAGTAAATGCGATTACCTTGGGGTATTATTTATTTGTGCAGCAGCCGAGTAGCACTCAGACCGTAGAGGCGGCCAAAGCGGAGATTACCCAGCCGCTGGCCTTTACCAATAGTGCTAAGCACATCCCGCCGGTGATTGGTAGCAAAGACTGAGATTTAAGACCAAGGGCCGGCTTGAGTCTGCCCCGAACCCTAACTTTTAAGGGTTAGGCGGCTTGTCTGTGGCCTGTTTCTCATCAGATGGCTCTGAGGTAGTGGGCGTATCGGCGGCTAAGGTTTCATCGCCAGCCACCTTAGAGAGTAGCGGGATACGTACGCACACTTGTAAACCGCCATCAGGGTGATTGATGGCCTCAACCGTACCATGATGTAACCCTGCAATACGGCTGACGATGGCTAAGCCTAGACCACTGCCTTGTGTGGTACGTGCCGTCTCGCCGCGCTCAAATGGTTGCATGATTCGCTCTAATTGGTCTTCTGCCACGCCATCGCCGCAATCGCGCACACAGATTACCAATTGTTCTTGTGCTTCTTGGTTTACTACGTTTTCCGTCACCACATCGGTTTCTTCATCTACAGCGGTTTCGACAAAGGTCGGTATGACGGTTGCCGATAGATAAATGGGCGGTTTGCCGTAGCGATTGGCATTATTTATAAGGTTGATAATCAAACGTTTGATAGAAAGCGGCCTGACGGGTACCACTTTATGGCACTCAGATTGATAGATAAACTCCATTGGCGCAAATTGCACCATGATTTCATTAAATATGGTGTCCAGATTGGTTAGGCTCACAGGCTCATCGGAGCCATCTTTCATAAACGAGATAAACTGCTCCAAAATCGCATCCATATCTTCAATATCATAAATCAGCCCTTCACGAAAAAAATCATCCGGCAGCATCTCAGCGGTCAACCGCATTCGGGTCAGCGGCGTCCGCAAATCATGTGAGATACCGGCAAGCATGATGGTACGCTCTTTTTGCGCTTGGCTGAGCGTGGTAAATAGGCGATTAAAGGCCATATTGACCTGACGTATCTCTGTTGGGCCTTTTTGAGTGGGCAGGGTGGTGGCGTGACCAAGACGAATGTAATTGGTCGCGGCGCGCTGCAGATAGCGCAGCGGGCGGTTTAATTGTCGCGCTAGTAAAACAATGGTGAGCAAGGACAAGATAGGTAAACCAATCAAAAATAACACTAGCAGACTTGGGCTATACTGTGAGTAATACACCACAGGCTCACGAATCCAAAAACTGTCGTCACGGCTGTCTTGTACCCATAATTGCGGTGTGGGCTTAAATTTAAAATACACCTCAACAGGTCGCCCTAATTGAGCGCCAATCTCTCGCTGCAACACGTTGGTAAAGATACCGACAAAGGCTTTATCAGCTACCTCCGGAAAGTCGCTTGGATTATCCACCACCACCACATGTGAGTGCCGATAAATCCACTGGCGTACCTCAGGACGCGCTTGCCAGTCTTTATTGGCGCTATTCATCAGCTTTAGCTCGCTGGTCAAATAACGCGCATGATTTTTGAGCTCTGGCAAATACAGACTGCGCCAAAAAAACAAAATCGATAAACTGACACTGATCAGCACGATAAAGGCGACCATCAAAGTCGTCAGCCAAGTGTTGGAGTAAGAGCGCGCAAGCCAGCCTTTGCGACGGGTTGGTAGATTTGATGGAGTCATAACAATCCAGTAGGTTACATGAGGCGTTATAAAGTATAGCGTTATTTGGTCTAGAAAGGATGTCATCCACCAAAAATAACGGCGCAATAGCAGAGGATTGCCATATGCAAATCCTAGAAGGATTTTACATCGATAGCCATTTAAGCTATTGTTAATAAATAATTAAATAAGCACAGTTTATGTTTTCAATAAATCAAGACTGTGATATAATTATGCCCTTTTTGGTATACCTGCGAAAGAGAGAATTCACATGGTTGTTATTCGTTTAGCACGGGGCGGTGCCAAGAAACGCCCATTTTATCAAGTAGTTGTTGCTGATCAACGTCGCGCGCGTGACGGTCGCTATATTGAAAACATCGGCTTTTTTAACCCACTCGCTAAAGAGTCTGAAGAAGCAGTACGCCTAAACATGGAAGCGTACAATGCGTGGATCGCCAAAGGTGCCCAGCCTTCAGATCGCGTTGCTTCATTAGCAAAAGCTTATAGCAAGTCTGCCGCTCAAACTGAAGCCACTGCTTAAGTTTGTTGGTCGCTGAGGTGCCTATAGTTTGACTATGGCAGTCTCAATAGACTTGAGAACACATAGCGTAACTGGTCTGACCAGGGTGCGCCATTAACTGTTTATCGCTTTTAACGCAGTTTTCAATGATTGTTGCTTTAATCGTGATTGTTTTACTTACTGTTTGTTAGTCATTACTAGGTTAGCCGTTATGTCATCTGCTCCAGACGCTAGTACCCTTATGAAAATCGGTCAGCTTAAAAAGCCTTATGGTATTAAAGGCTGGCTGTGGGTATTTAGTGATACAGAGGATCGGACGGCGATATTTGACATGCAGCCGTGGTGGATGAAAACTGCCACTGGCATGAAGCCTTTGACGGTGAAAGCATGGCGTCAACAAGGCACAGGAATCGTCGCTCAGTTTGAGCAGGTACCTGATCGCAATGTTGCGGAGACGATGAACGGTGTGACCGTTTGGATCGAGCAAGACGTCTTGCCAGAAACGGCTGAGGATGAATATTATTGGTCAGACTTGATCGACTTGCGCGTGATAAACGAGCAAGAAGAGTATCTGGGCGATATCACCGAAATGTTTGAAACTGGCGCGCATGACATCATGCGCGTGAAAGCAAACTCAGACAGCTTGGATGGTGAAGAGCGCCTGATTCCATGGCACAAACAAACCGTCATTGAGGTCGATATGACTGAAAAAACGGTGCTGGTGGCATGGCCAAGTGACTATTAATTAAATAGATATTAGTCAAATATCTATTAATCAAGTAGCTAATAACTAGTAATAGTACGAGTAAGACAATTTTTGGCGTTAGCGCCAGTATGATCACTGCGTCAATTAAGTAGATATCAGATGTATTTTGCCGTCATTAGTATTTTTCCTGAGATGTTTGCCACGATTTGTGATTTTGGTATCACAGGAAGGGCAGTCGCTGGAGAGCACGTGACGATTGAGTGCATTAATCCACGTGATTATACCACCGATAACTACCGCCGCATTGATGAGCGCCCGTATGGTGGCGGTCCTGGCATGGTAATGATGGCCGAGCCATTATCAAAAGCCATAGAGGATGCGCGCTTGCGAGCGAGTCAGCACGGCTGCCGTGTCGATAGTGAGCACTGTCCGGTGATTTATATGTCGCCACAAGGACAGACGCTCAGTGAGAGTAGTGTGGTCAGCATGGCTGAGTACGATGGCATGATTATATTGTGCGGTCGTTACGAGGGTATTGATGAGCGCTTACTATCACGATATGTCGATAGGGAAGTGTCATTGGGGGATTATGTGCTGACAGGCGGTGAGCTGCCTGCCATGGTATTGATGGATAGTGTGATACGTCGTTTGCCTGATATCATGGGCGATGATCAGTCCGCTGAGCAAGACTCGTTTGTCGATGGTTTGCTTGATTGTCCGCATTATACCAAGCCGCATGAGTTTGCAGGTATGAGCGTCCCTGAGGTATTACTCTCAGGTCATCATGCCAATATTGCTAAGTGGCGTTTTGCTCAGCAAGTCAGTCGCACGCAAGCGCGTCGGCCAGACTTATGGCAGGCGTTTACCCCAACGGCAGAGCAAGCGAAGTGGCTAAAGGCACTGGTAAAAACAGATAAAAATAGGGGTTAACCTTTCGTTTTATCGTTTTTGAATTTGATAAACAGTTAAACAATAAAATTTTGAGCAATAATAAAACGAGTCATCATATTGTGGCCGTTGGTTATAACCCATTTACGTTGCGTCTTTTCATAATAAGATGCAATTCATTATTACAAACAGGTGATATGCGTGAAGCCTCTATTATCTAATGTGAGGAGATAACTCTCATGAGCAACAAGCATCCATTGGTTCAGGTCATCGAAAACGCTCAATTGCGTGAACACCCAAGCTTTGCACCCGGTGATACCATTGTCGTACAAGTAAAAGTACGTGAAGGTGAGCGTGAGCGTCTACAGGCTTTTGAAGGTGTGGTCATCGCTAAGCGTAACCGCGGTTTAAACTCAGCATTTACCGTACGTAAAATCTCAAGCGGCGTCGGTGTTGAGCGTGCATTCCAGTTGCATTCACCACTGATCGATAGCATCGAAGTGAAACGCCGTGGTGCAGTTCGTCGTGCGAAACTATACTACTTACGTGAGCGCTCTGGTAAATCAGCACGTATCCGCGAAAAGCTTGGTGCTCGTCCAACAGCTCAGAAAAAAACTGACGCTGGTGTTCCTGATGCGGTTGAAACAGCGCCAGGTATCTAAGCACAAGTTACGTGAGCACATACGTGATCATAAGTATCTAAGCGCTGCTCTGAGTCTTTGTTAGTCTGTGATTATCACCGCCAGCAAAGGCTCGGACAAGCATAGATACCAGCCCTTATTCATAGGTTTATTTATAAATAAGCGGGCCATACCAAAAAGACAAAACCCCAATCTATGCGATAGCTGGATTGGGGTTTTTGTATGGGCGCAAATACATGTGTGCCTATGAATGCAGATGCATGAGATTAGGCGCTATCAGCGGTGTCGATGCGTATGCTTTGATCCTTTGATTTGCTGTGCTTACGCAAACGGATATACAGTGTCTTGGTGACAGTGGCCACAACTTTTTGCTGCTCATCGACGATATCGACACTGTAGTCGCGAAATACCGCCCCTCCATCTTTGGCCAGCTCTTGAATGGTAATGATCTCAGCGCTCGGTATCTTCATCCTTGCAGTGACTTTGCTATGGCCTGGCGCGACAAAGTCGATATGTGAGCTTTTGTCCCATACCACATAATGACTGCCCAATTGATGCATCAGCATGAGCATATAAAACGGATCGACCATAGAGTAGAGGCTGCCACCGAACTGGGTGCCGACGATGTTTTTATTTAAGCTATTCAAACCCATACTGACCACACATAAACCTTGATCGAGGCTGATATGCTCGATTTTGATGCCAGCTCCGACGTAAGGCGCGTAGGTGTTGATACGCAGTTTGAGTAAATGCGGTGTCAACAATGGCATGATGCTTTGTTTGGCGCGACGCTTTAAGGTCTCAAGGTTGGTGGGTAGTAAGCTCATAAAGGAATCCTGTTACTTCTTTTCGATTTTTAATTATTAAGTCAAATAGCTGACACCTGTTGCAGGGTATCTAGCGTGAAAGCTATTTATCATAAGTAAAAATCGTCTTTACCGCTAGGTTTAAAGCGTAAGTATGCCTCATTATAAATAAGATAAATGATGAATATATGAGGCAGCACGTCGCCCTGAGCACGGTCATCGCTAAGCAATCTGTGGTTGTTTTTCTAAAATAAATGATTGATAAGTTTGCAAAAATGATAACTTAAAACTTTAAGTTATCAATCAAACCGAGACGCATAGTATCTTTATATGGTTCCGCGCTCGCATTTCACTGTCCTGTGACATACAATAGCCTGCAATTTGTACTGCCCTGTGATTTTATCAAGTCACGTCAGTGCACTGCCCGTCCATCGAAGCCTCAGTCGACATAAGGAAATGTGATGAGTAACACTCAGATCCCTGCCTCAGGGTCTAATCCGCCACCATCGAATCCATCCAATTACGACAGCGAACCACAAGGCAGCTACCTTGATCTACACAAGCCCAGCTCAAGCTTTGAGAGTCGTGACGCCTATCTAAATCATGAACTACAAATCATGCAGCCCAAGCGCTGGCGGGTAAACTTGCCGTTTCGTGATTATCGTTTTGAGTATGAAGATACCATCCCTGCGATGGCCGCAACGATCGGTAAGGTGGTGATGGTAGGTGCTATTGCCGCTACGTTTGCAGGGCCGCTTGGGCTAAGCGATGCCTTTGTATTAGAAAACGTGCGCTATGAGCTGTTAATTGTCGCTTTCTTTGTGATTTTATTCTCAGGCTTTCTGCTACCGACGGCCAACCTTGCTGGTACGCACGGGCCACTGATTCCACTGATTCCTATCGTCGTTGCTGCTGGTGGTCACCCGATGGCCTTTGGCTTGCTCATCGGTGCTTTTGGGCTATTACTAGCCATTAGTAAAGGAGGCAGTCTGCTGGCAAACTTGACCAGTAAAGGCGTGTGTGGCGGTCTGCTGCTTTATTTGGGTTTTATTGGCACCCTCTCGCAGGTCAAAAATCTTTTTGCATGGGCCGAAGGTATCGGCATGGCGCATATCGCCTTTGTGGTGATTTTGCTGACCATCATCCTGTACGCGGTGTTAGAAAACTTTCAAAAGCGCTGGCTGGCTGTACCGTTAAGCTGCTTGTTAGGTGGCGGTGTGGCCTTTGCCATGGGCGCGCCTTTTGCCTTTGAGACAGCGCCTGGCCTGCCAAATATGAACCCGATGTACTGGTGGGGGGAGGACACGGGCTGGATGCTAGGCTTACCGACGATTGAAAGCTTTGTGGTGGTATTGCCATTTGCGGTATTGGCCGTCGCTATGTGGTCACCGGATTTTTTGGGTCATCAGGTCTTTCAAAAGATCAGCTACCCAAAGCGTACCGAGCGCGTGTTGATGGATATCGATGACACGATGACCAGTGCCTCTATCCGTCAGGTCGCAGGATCTATCCTTGGCGGCGCAAACTTTGCGTCATCATGGGGTACGTATATCGTACCAGCTGCGATTGCCAAACGCCCGATTCCAGCGGGTGCGGTACTCACAGGACTGTTTTGTGTGATCGCTGCTATCTGGGGCTATCCGATGGATTTGGCGATTTGGGAGCCGGTGATGTGTGTGGCGCTGATCGTCGGGGTCTTTATTCCGCTGCTTGAGGCGGGGATGGAGATGACGCGCGAAGGTAAAACCACGCAGTCTGCTGCGATTGTGGTCTTTGCCTCGGCATTGGTCAACCCAGCCTTTGGCTGGTCGATTACCTTGGTGCTTGATAACCTAGGTTTGATTGGCTCAAAGGAGCGTAGTGCGAGCCTATCAAAGATGAGCCGCTGGATTATTCCTGTCATTACCTTTGTGATATTGACTGGTGTCATGGCGGTGGTTGGGATGTTGCCGGGCATTCCTGCACTATTACCGAACTTCCGTCATTAGAAATTTTGCCTACCACAAAAAAAGAAAAGCCAGCCTCGTGCTGGTTTTTTTGTGTGTAAGCGGATAAGTTTGATGGCTTGTAAAACGTAGGCTGCCGCCCCATAAATAGCTGTATATCAGTGTCTTAAGAGCAATAAATTTTATGGTTAATGTCTCAGAGTCGAGTCCCGTCGAGGATAAAAAAGCCCGCCTCAAACATCTAATTCAGCGCCTGCCAAACTTGCCAGGGGTCTATAAAATGCTGGGTAAAAACAGTGATATTTTATATGTGGGCAAGGCAAAATCGTTAAAAAGTCGCGTCAATAGCTACTTCGCTAAGACCATTGACCATCCAAAGACGCGGGCACTGGTGGCACGGATTCACGATATCGAGACCATCATTACCCGTAGTGAGACCGAGGCATTGCTGCTTGAGCAAAACCTGATTAAAGAATACCGTCCCCCTTATAACGTCCTACTGCGTGATGATAAATCTTATCTGTATGTGTTTATCTCAGCGGATAAGCCTTATCCAAGATTGGCTTATGGCCGCGGCAAAGGCAATCACCAAAAAGGTCGGTTTTTTGGGCCTTTTCCTTCTGCTCATGCGGCCAAAGAAACCTTGGTGCTCATGCAAAAGATGTTTCAGATGCGCCAGTGTACCAATACGTTTTTTAAGCAGCGTAAGCGTCCGTGCCTTGAGTATCAAATCAAGCGTTGCCGTGCGCCCTGTGTGGGCTTGGTGTCGCCAGAAGAATATGCAGAAGATGTGAATAACACCATTCGTTTTCTCAAAGGCGACTCAAGTGACATACACAGTGCGCTAATTGAAAAGATGGAAAGTGCTGCTGAAGCGTTAGATTTTGAAAAAGCAGTCTTTTATCGGGATCAGCTCTCTATGCTGCGCGAAGTACAAGCGCGGCAGGCCGTCTATACGGTGCAAGGCGAGGCCGATGTGATTGCGATTGCCAGTCAGGCAGGCATGACTTGTGTCAATGTGCTGACGGTGCGCGGCGGCCGCGTACTCGGTGGCAAAAACTACTTCCCTGATGTCGATAGCAGTGAGTCGCTCGCGGATAATTTGTCCGCCTTTATTACCTCGTTTTATTTTCAGGTGACCGACGACTTGCCAAGTGAGATTATTCTCAGTCATGCGCTACCTGACCAACAAGCAATCAGCGAAGCATTGGCCACCCACTTTGAGAGCAAAGTCGTTATCAAAACCAATGTGCGCGAGCACCGCTCAGAGTGGATGGACTTGGCCAAACTGAATACCAACAATGCACTAAAAACCAAACTGGGCGACTATCTAGAGCTGCATGCGCGCTTTGGTGCGCTAAAGGACGTACTGGCTGATGTCACTGATCGCGCCATAGACCGTATCGAGTGCTTTGATATCTCACACACTATGGGGGAGGCGACCATCGGTAGCTGTGTGGTGTTCGATCAAGGAGGCTCACGCCGCCGTGATTACCGTCAGTATGCGATTCATGATATCCAAGGCGGTGACGATTATGCGGCGATGCAGCAAGTGCTGACGCGGCGCTATAAAAAACAGCCACTGCCTGATCTGTTGCTGATTGATGGCGGCAAAGGTCAGCTTAATATCGCCAAAGACGTCTTGACCGAGCTGGGTATTTTAAATGAAACGCTGCTTGTGAGTGTGGCAAAAGGAGAAGGGCGCAAGGCGGGTTTAGAAGTATTACATTTTATCGATCATGAGCCGCTGGATCTGCCCATGGACAGCAAGGCGCTGCATTTATTGATGCATATTCGCGATGAGGCGCATCGTTTTGCCATCACAGCGCACCGTAAAAAGCGCGATAAACGCCGTTCGTCGTCGGTGCTGGAGGTGATACCGGGGCTGGGAGAAAAGCGCCGCCGCGACTTGCTCAACCACTTTGGCGGGATGCAGCAACTGCTAGGGGCTTCGCAGCAAGAGCTGTCGGGTGTACAGGGCATCGGTCCAGTATTGGCCAAGACCATTTATAAAGTGCTGCATGAGTAGGCTATATATGGGTAAAGGTTCGCTGTGCGTATAGAAAACGGGGCTGCTCTAGATAAAGAAACAGCCCCATTTTTGAGTCATTGATGAAGAGTACGTTTTTATGATTCAGTAGCCTGTTTTAGGTAAGTCACAAATCTAAAATCCAATCCGCTTTTTTCATCATGCATCGACTCAGACGCTTCTGCGACTGCAAAGTCGCTCGGCAATTCAGGATAAAACGCCTCGCCGTCAGGGATCTCGGTATCGACGTGTGTCAGTTCAATACGATCGGTGTACATAAAGGCATCACGAAATACCCGCTCGCCGCCGATGACCCAAATCGTATCTAAGTGAGCACCATGGGCGAGACTGGCAGCTTGCGTTAAAGCATCATCCAAATTATGTACCACATACGCATTGTCTTTGCCTACTAGGCCGCTCTTTTTGGCGTAGTCCATTTGACTGCTGATAATAAAGCTGACACGTTTTGGCAACGGCTTGCTGCCCATTGATTCAAAGGTCTTGCGCCCCATGATGACGATACCTTGAACCGCACCGCCTGTTGCTTTGGTGGTCATTTGTTTGAAATGCTGCAAATCTGCTGAGATATGCCACGGCAGCTCATTGTCCTTGCCGATACAGCGATTGCTACTGATAGCAGCGATTTGGGCGACTTGGGTATTGGCATAACTCATAATATGTCCTTATTGTTTTCGTCAGTCAGATGAAGTAAAAAACAGTCTTTATACCGCGACTTTTGCTTTGATAGCGGGATGTGATGCATAACCGTTTACGCTAATATCCTCAAAACGAAATGCAAAAATATCATCGACATTAGGGTTGAGCGTCAATGTCGGTAGTGCATAACACTCACGCGTCAGTTGCAGCTCGACTTGCTCGCGGTGGTTTTGATAAATATGACAGTCGCCGCCGGTCCAGATAAACTCGCCCACACCCAGCCCACAAACCTGCGCAATCATGTGAGTCAGTAGGGCATAGCTGGCGATATTGAACGGCACACCTAGGAACAAATCCGCTGAGCGCTGGTAAAGCTGGCAGGAGAGTTTGTTGTCCGCGACAAAAAACTGAAACAGCGTATGACAAGGCGGCAGGGCGACTTGCTCGGCTTCACCTGGGTTCCAGCCAGAGACAATCAAGCGTCTGGAGTTGGGATTGGTCTTGATTTGCTCCACGACTTGGGCGATTTGATCGACACCGTCATTGTTATAGCCGCCATTCTCGTCTTTGGTCGCGCCGTAGTTGCGCCATTGGTGACCGTATACTGGCCCTAAATCGCCCGCAGGACGATTGAAGCGCGCCGTCTGTTCCGCTGTGGCCCATTCGTTCCAGATACGCACGCCGTTTTCTTGTAGATAATCGACATGAGTGCTACCGCTCAAAAACCACAATAGCTCATACACGATGGATTTAAAGTGGACTTTTTTGGTGGTCAGTAACGGGAAGCCGTCTGATAAGTCAAAACGCATCTGCGCGCCGAAGTGGCTTAGCGTACCTGTGCCCGTACGATCGCCTTTTTCAGTGCCTTCACTCATGACGTGACGCAGCAAGTCCAAATAAGCCTGCTCGTTTTTACTACTGTAACTGCTCATAATATTGCTCTTCTACGCTATCAAAGCGCGTCATTAAATAAGTCTTAATCTGTTTTTTGGATATTTATAGTGCCAGCGCGCTTAATAGGCCGCTTGCTTACCCCAGTCATAGATACCGCGTTTATAGGCATAAACCAACAGTACAAAGCCGATGATAATCATTGGTGTGCTCAGTATTTGGCCTTTGGTCATCCAGCCGAGTAAAATAAAACCTTGATCGGCATCTGGCTGACGGAAAAACTCGATGATAAAGCGGCTGATACCGTAACCTAATAAGAATATCGCCGATGCCGCCATACGTGGACGCGGCTTGGCAGAGTACCACCACAAAAACAAGAATAGCAGCAGACCTTCAGCAAAGGCCTCATAGAGCTGTGATGGGTGGCGGGGCAGTAAATACTGGCCGTTGACCTCCATCATCAACTCCTGTAATTGAGGATTGGCTTGCAATTGCTGCATATCAAAAGCCGCGGCCTGCGGGAAGTAGGTCACCCGCCATCAGAGACGCGCCCCCACAGTTCACCGTTGATATAGTTGCCGATACGACCAAACAATAATCCCGTCGGTACACACGGCACGATAAAATCCAGCACTTGAAAAGGCGTTTTTTTGTACTTACGGGCAAAATACAACATGCCGAGTAAAACCCCAATCATGCCGCCGTGGAACGACATACCGCCTTCCCACACCTTAAATAAATAGGCGGGGTTTTGTAGCAGCTCACCAAATTGATAAAATAGCACATAGCCGATACGGCCACCCAAAATGACACCGAGCGCGCCATAAAAAACAAGGTCTGACACCATGTCAGTGGTCCAGCTCTCACGCTGGCCACTGCGGTACCATGCCAGACCAAACGCGGCGGCAAATGCCAGCAGATACATCAAGCCATACCAATGTACTTCTACAGGGCCCAAGGACAGCGCTACGGGATCGTACTGAGGATGAATCATCATAAGAATATCATAATTATTGATAATAGAATGGGGGTCATAATAGCAAAAATAGCTTGGCAGGCATACCAAATTACGGTTAGACAATTGCATCACAGAGACTGCAGAAATGTGATTTGCGCCTGCCAGCCGCTAGAAACCACGATAGAAAACCGCTAAGATATAAAAAAGCTGCTAATGATAAATACCTCAATATTTTCAGAAGCATGAGCGGATATGGGCTGGCGCTGATAGACCGTATGAATGGATAAACCGTATTTTAAGGATAGATTATGCAAGCTGATGTATCAAAAGTAGCAACAGCCACTGAGTACCGTTGGGCAAAAAAAGGCCTAATCTTGCTCAGTCTACCCAGTCTGCTGGCACTATCCCTGATGCCTGCATATGCAGCAAGTAGCAGTATCGAGCAAGTCACCATTTATCAAGGCTTGGCCAGTGTCACCCGCGCGCTACCTGTCAAGGGTAATGGAGAGCAGACGCTGGTGTTTTCTTGCTTGTCTCCTTATATCGACAAAGACAGCGTGAGCGTGCAGGCCGTCACAGGCGTCAATCTCGGTGAAGTCAGTATCGAGACGCTAAGCGGTGAGCAAGCAGCGCAGTGTCAGTATGAGGGCGATGCCAATGTACAATCGCAACAAGCCGCGCTTGCTAAAATCAATGCCGAGCTAGAAGCTGCCAATCTGGCAAAAGCCTATCTACAAAACCTCACCAAGGTCAGTCAAATCAGTACAGAGGGCACAGTGGCCAATAACGCCCGTGATATAGAAACACAAGCGGTAAGTATCAATAAACGCATATGGGATATCAAGCAGCGGCAAGCGCGGGCACAGGCTGCGCTTAATCAATCGATGGCGGGCAGTAGCACATCGACGCAAAATCGCGTGACACAGGTCAGTGTCCGTACTGCCAGCCGCAAGCCCGCCGCGGTAAAGCTCCATTATCAAGTGCGCGGCGCAGGTTGGCAGCCGACTTATCAGGCGCGTCTGGATACCAATACCGAGCAGCTTAGCATTACCGCATCAGCCATCATCGCTCAGCAAACCGGAGAGAATTGGCAAAACGTCCCTGTCGTACTCAGCTCAGTCAACCCCAATCAACGCACCACAGGCCAGCTGCCAAATGTGGCGCGCCTGTCATTATATGAAAAAGAGCAAGCATCACGTGCTAGGGTTGCATCATCCATGATGGAGCCTTCTCCCATCGTCGTCTCAGAAAGAAGTAGCGATGACAGGGAGGCGTCGGCACCGACGATGGCACCGCTACCGAGCTTTAGCGTGAGTCGTCAAAACAAAAACGGCATCATCGAGTACCGGTTGCCGCAGCGCGTGAGCTTGCCAAGTGACGGTAGGCACGTGCGTACGATCATCGATGAGCAGTCTGGGCGTAGCAAGCTTTGGATCCGCAGTACGCCAAGTGTTGAGCAAACGGCTTATTGGTATGCATCGGCACCATTTTTGACACCTGCTTGGGCCGATGGAGCGCTTCAGCTCTACCGTGATGATAATTATATTGGTCAAGCGCGCTATCAGTATCAAACGCTCAAAGAGCAGGGTATCGGCTTTGGCGTTGATCCAAATATCCTCATTAAACAAATAACCGACGAAGATAAGCAAGGCGATAAGGGCGCGTTTAATCGTAAGCAAACCTTAAGTAGTACCGAAGCTTATCAATTGACCAATCAGCATAGCCGCACCAGACGTTTGCAGGTACTGAGCAGTGAGCCTATCAGCCGTGATGACAGTATTAAAGTAACCACAGTGCACAACCCGCCCGTCACTGAACGCGACTGGAATGACAATACCGGCATGGTCGCTTGGGAGTTTGATTTGCCAAGTAAACAATCAAAAGTGATTCGATCGACCACACAGATTAGCTATCCTGCTGATAAAAAGCTCCGCACCAATTGATATAAAAATAGAAAGATGCAGGCCATTTTAAAACACGACCAGTCCCATAAACTACCAATCCCATAAAAGGAAAACTATGTGTATCGTCGCCATCGCTTGGCAGTTGTTTGATGAGGTGCCGCTGGTACTCTTATCCAACCGAGATGAGTTTTTGCAGCGTCCGACTGAGCCGCTGCACCAGTGGCCTGATAAGCCGATTTATGCAGGTCGCGATCAGCAAAGTGGCGGTACCTGGCTGGGTATTCACCAAGTCATGCACGACGGTCTTTATGAGCAAAATGGACGCTGGGCGGCGGTGCTAAACTTTCGTGATGGGGTGCAGGCAGGGGCAGATGAGCGCTCGCGTGGGGCACTGGTTACAGATTTTTTGACCAGTGATAGAAGCCCGATGGACTTTGCTCGGCAAATTGAGTTGCAAGACTATGCAGGTTTTAACCTGATCATTGGCGATGCGCTGCAAGCAGTGATGGTCAATAATCGCGGCCATGCGCCTACGCCACTGTATGCAGGGTTGCATGTGGTCTCAAACGGTCAGCCAGACGACGGTTGGTTCAAAACCGAAAAACTGCGTGGTAGGCTGCGTCAAGAAGTGCTGCCACTTATCGCCGAAGACAGCTCGCCTGCTTACTGGCAGGACGCTGCCTATGCGGTGCTATCTGACAACCGACAAGCCCCCGCCGATCAGCTACCCGATACCGGCATGAGTAGGGAGATTGAGCAGATGCTGTCCTCTGTCTATATCGAGCCTGTAGCATTTGATCAGCGGCAGGCCCCTCTCCCTACTTATGGTACCCGTACTCAAAGCATCTTAACCTTGCGCCAAGACAAGCATAAAGGGGCAAGTAGTAAAACCACTGCCACGCTCGTTAGCCGCGAGGCAAGCGCGTCTGCAACCGGCGCATAAAAATGCTCACGGTGATTCCATAACAGTATCACAGTGAGCATATGTAGTTAATTAGCGATGCCAAAATCACACCAAAACTATGTCAAAACTCTATCAAAGTCATGCCAGCAAATGGTTGTCCTGTTCCGGAAGGATCAGCTCTTGTTTTAGGGGAAGCTCGCGCACCAGCTCTTGCAAGGCGCGGCGATATACCCCACGTTTAAAATGAATCACTTGTCCTAGAGGATACCAATAACTGACCCATTGCCAGTGGTCAAATTCTGGTTTACCTTCATCAAAACGAATGTGTTGAGTATTTGGCTCATCTAAGCGCAGCAAAAACCATTTTTGTTTTTGCCCAATACACAAAGGGTGCTGTCCATGGCGTACATAACGCTTAGGCAGACGATAGCGCAGCCAGTCTTGAGTGACTGCCAATAAGTCTACATGACGCGGATGTAGGCCGACCTCTTCCCAGAGCTCGCGATACATCGCATCCATCGGCGTCTCCCCGCGGTCGATGCCGCCTTGAGGAAACTGCCAAGCGTTGTGACCAATACGTTTTGCCCACAGTACTTGCCCTTGTGTATTTGCCAAGATGATGCCGACATTGGCGCGAAAGCCGTCTGCATCTATCATGACTAACCCTTTTAATTTGTTTAAAAATAGCTTATTTCAAACCGATACCATGATGACTATCTTAATTATTATAAGTCGACTGTCACCTATATCTGGCCAAAATAAGATTCATTACCGTTATTAAACCAAGAAACAAGCAAAATGTGTAACAGTATTTTGCTATAAAATGTTTCACGAGTTTTACCTATTAAAATCAATATCTTATAAACAGACTTTTGTAAGCTAGTTTCTTAAGGTCATCTTGATAAACATGAGCAAACACAGGTTGAGTTTGTTAACTATTGCTTAACAACAAGGTATGTAAGGTTATGATGGTGCGTTGCCGTCAAATAAATACAGATGGCTGCTGCTTTATCAGGTCTTTATAAAATCTGGTTTTGGCTTGTGCTACACTAACCTTATCGCGTGTATTATTGAAAATAATAATCAGGTTATCTGCCAATCAAAATAAGGAAAAACGAACATGTCAGAATCAAAAGCAAGTGTCACGTGGCAAGAGAAAAAAGCCTTTTTGGGCGTGTCACCCTCAGGGCATAATGTGCAAATCGACGCCGACAAAGAAAATGGCGCAAGCCCGATGGAGCTGATCTTACTCGGCTTGGGCGGCTGTGCCAGCTATGATGTGGTGTCTATCTTACAAAAATCACGTCAAGAGGTCACGGATGTACGTTGTGAGCTGACCGCAAACCGCGCTGAGACCGTCCCTGCTGTCTATACCGACATTCATATGCACTTCATCGTGACCGGTCAAGACATCAAGGATAAGCAGGTCGAAAAAGCGGTGAACCTATCAGCAGAAAAATACTGCTCGGCCAGTCGTATGCTGGTACAGGGTGGAGTGAATATCACGCATGATTTTGAAGTGGTTGCAGGGTAGGGGCGAGAGCGCGCATGAATGTATTTTTTGGGTTGATTCCTGATACCGCCGCATCCGCGATTTGGGCGATGGTGGTGGCAAGCTTGTTGCCACTCGTGATGGCGCTGAGTGCAAAAGCCCTTGGTGGCTTTCGGCTGGCTGACAACGCCCATCCGCGCCGTTTTTTGCAAGAGACAACGGGCGCCGCTGCGCGCGCCAATGCCGCTCAGCAAAACAGCTATGAGACGTTGCCGGTATTTTTGGCAGCAGTGCTGGTGGCGATGTTGTTTTTTGTGCCTCAGCTGATTGTCAACGTGTTGGCTTGGTTGTACGTACTGATTCGTATTGGCTTTTGCATCGCTTATATCAGTAATTTAGCGACGTTTCGTTCGATACTGTGGACGCTGTCGATGGCGTGTCCATTCATGCTGTTTTATTTAGCAATACGTGTGAGCGTCTAGCGCTAGGGCTTATGAACAATTAGCCGCCGCAGCGAGCTTCTGTTTTATGATAAAAGACGAGCCGTTATTGTCTTTGCTGTTTATGCCATCGCTGATGAGACGCTGGTGATAAGAGCATCGATGATGACGGCTTTGTCTTTTTCACGCTTGATGTGTTCCCACACCGGATGCGCCTCATCATAGCCTTTGGTTAGCATCCCCAGCCACTGTTTGTAGCGGCCCACCAGTACCACATCGTTTTTTGCTGCCCCTTCCAAAAACTTAATTTGATGCGGTATGAGCGCGTGCCATGTCAAGGTCTTGTTATTTGCTCTAACGCTGGCCGCCGCCCTCTCATCATCATGGCTACTATCGACACGGGCAATCAAGTCAGGACGGGTCACAGCGCCGCGTCCTAGCATCAGGTGCGGTGTGCCTGCCTGCCTCATGCATTGCTGTGCTTGCTCACTATTCCAAATCTCGCCATTGGCAATCACTGGGATATTCAGCTTATTAAAATTTTGGATTTTGTCCCAATAAGCGGGCGGCTTGTAGCCTTGGGTTTTGGTGCGGGCATGAATGGTCAACCAGTCTGCGCCACTTGCCCCAATCGCACCTCGGATATCGTCCATACGGCTGGTATCTGTGTAGCCCAAGCGAATCTTCGCTGAGACGGCAATATGGGCAGGCACTGCGCGGCGTACGGTACTAATAATATCATACATGACCTCTGGCTCATCGAGCAGTACCGAGCCGCCGCGGTGGCTATTGACGGTCTTGGCAGGGCAGCCAAAGTTGATATCGATGGCAGGCGCGCCAAGCTCACAGGCGTACGCGGCGTTTTCTGCCATCAGGCTAGCATCACTACCGAGCAGCTGGATATGTATGGGCGTGCCAGCAGTCGTTTTGGTGTCTTGATGTAGCTCTGGCACATATTTATAAAACACATGCGCGGGCAGCAGCGTTTGAGTCACCCGTATAAACTCACTGACTGACCAATCATAAGGACGGCCTAAGTCTGCGGCAATCTGTGTTAAGATTTGCCGCATTAACGGATCGGTTAGCCCCTCCATGGGAGCGAGTAGGCGTACAGGATGGGCAAATAGTTGCTGCAGGGTGCGCTGGCGTATTTCGAGGGATGAATGTTGAGTCATGATTAAGGCTTAGTATCTAAATGAAAGGCGATATGAAGGGCGATAACGTGATCGAATAGAGCGGAGCGGTGTTAGGTATTGCTAAAGATGACCTTTTTCCCCGTTTGTAATCCGATGATCAAGTCTTTGATATGATGAATGTCGAGATTGCTCTGCGCGCGTGTGCAGGCAACATAGAGCAAGCGCAGCTCCTCTGGGCTGATCTTGACTGCATTGGTGGTCACGTCGTAATAAAAATCGTCATCGAGCTGTACGCGCCCCCATTCAAGCCCTTTGGCTTTGTGCGCGGTAGAGATGACATAATCGGCGTTATCGATGCTGGTCAAACTATTGACCGCTTGACTTAAGACGTTGGTACCGTGATCATCAACCAGCTTGACCAATGTTTTAAGATCGCTGCCTTCATTGGTTTCAGAGTACTCTTGCACATCGCCCCAATTATAAAAATACGCCAGCTCTGGTACGCCATAAGCCGATTTGCCGTTTTTTAGGTTCTCAGCTGCTTGACAGAATTTCAGCATACGATCGGTATCGGCTTGCAGTGCCACACGGTGTCCAAGCTTGAGTCCCGTCAATAGCTGCGCCATCGCAGCAGCATTGGTGCGACAGAGAATGGCGTCTTTTTTACTATGGACCATGCCTTTATCGGTAGAGGACTGCTTGGCAGGATTGCCCTTTAGCGGTACTTCTTCTTGTAAGGCTTTGAGTAGAGTGTTGGCCACCTCAGCGATCGGCTCTCCAAAGCGAAACGACTGTGTCAATAGGGTTTGTGGTAGTGGTAGCTTTTTCATCGCATTCACCGCGCCGCGCCATTCATAAATCTGCTGATGAGCGTCGCCCACATAGATGACTTGCCGTGGCTGCTGGGTCAAAATCCCCATCATCAGAGGATCGGCATCCTGCGCTTCATCAAACAAGATAAAATCCGCTGGGATACTGGGCTTGGAGAGTGCCCATAATTTGAGATAAATATCATGACCGATACCAGCAGGATGGCGGGCATCGATAGACTGTAGCCAGCGCTGCTCGACGGCAGGGTAGAGCATCTCACGCAGCTGCTCGCTATCTGCCGCATCGAGCCAGCTGGGAAACAATAAATGCCTAGGCGCAGGGTAGCTGGCATGGGTACTACAAAAATGACTGACCGCATCGCTGACAAATCGCGCAAGGCGGGCTGGGGTCAAAGTGATGTATTTATTTATCCCATCCATTTGCCGACGTACTTGCACCGCTTGTAGCCCCAAATCATCGCCCAAACGTTTGGGTGAAAACCGTGGTAAGGACAATTTGGCAGTGATATCACGCGCGACATGGCGATAAGCAAGTGAGTGAAACGTACGGCAGTCCACGTGACTGGGGAATTTTTGCCGAGCATCATTGGCGATCGCTTTGTTGAAAGCCAAATACAAGCCGCGCCCCCGCAGACGCTCGCCGATTAGCTTGAGCGTTGTGGTTTTACCCGCGCCAGCATACGCCACCACTTTAAACGACTTGTGATCCATCGCCATATTTAGCGCATTTAGCTGCTCATCGGTGGGGTCGCTCATATAAGCGGGCATAGATGCGGACATAAAAGCTACCTAAAATACTAACGGTGTCAACATCTGCTGACACGATGGATGAGTAAAAAATGGTCTAACAATCTGCGGACAAACAAGACAGGACAACAACCATAAGGGCAAAGCCATAGGGTCAAAAACCATAAAGGCAAAAAAAGCCACTGCATAAACAATGGCTGGCGATGAGGTCAATGGCGCTTGTCAAATACCGATAGTTGTCAGGGGCGTAGCTTATCATCAACGGCGTTGTTTGTTGCCTAAGGTATTACTTTTTATCAAGTTGACTCTCATTTGCCAAAGCAGGGCGGCGCTCTTCTTTAATCAAAATCTTCGCCAAAAACAGCCCCAGCTCAAACAACAGCCACATCGGAAAAGCCAGCATCAACATCGACACACCATCCGGCGGTGTCACCACGGCCGCGATTGCAAAGCAACCAACGATGATATAACGGCGTTTATCCTCTAAGCTGTCAATGGAGACGATACCGGCCAATATCAACAGCAAGGTGACGACTGGTATCTCAAAGGTCAAGCCAAATACCATAAACAGCTTTAGGGCAAAGCTCAAATAACTGTCGATATCTGTCATGGGTAAGACGTTTTGCGGTGCAAAGGTAATAAAGAATTTCAGAACCCCTTTGAGCACAATAAAATAAGCACGCCACCCCAGCATAAAACAATACGATAGAAGACATCAGCACTGGAATGGCGATTTTTTTTTCTTTTTTGTACAGACCTGGGGCGACAAATGACCAAATTTGATACAAGATATAAGGCATGGCCACAAAGGCGGCGACAAAGATACTCAAGCGTATCGGCGCCATAAAGTTTGAGGTGATATCGGTGGCAATCATTGTCGAGTTGGCAGGCAACTGCGCGACCAATGGGTCCGATAACAGGTTATAAAGCTCGCGTGAAAACCCAACCAAGGCCAAAAATACCACCAGCACCGCCACGCATATTTTGATCAGATGACGGCGTAAATCAATGAGATGCTCAGTGATGGGCATATCGCCAAGTGAGCTTAACATATCTCCATCATCGCTATCATAGGCCATATCGGCTGAGCGGGTTTTTTCTGGCCCTGTATCGCCGATTTTTTCTTGTCGGCTTTTTTTGCGTTTAAACAAATCCATCAGTCGGCCTCCTGCATCTGGGCAGACGCTTGTGAGGCGATAGGATTGGTAGGTGCGTTATTTAATAAGATGTCTGCTTGATAATTGGGGAGATAGGGGGCAGCGGGTAGGCGGCGTGCTTTATCATAATCACCGAGGCGAAACCACATGTTTTCCCAAGGTTTGGTCATGGTGGGCGGCGCTGTTTGCTGATCGATGCCGTCAGAGGGCTGATTATGCTCATAGGCGTGTGCAAATGCCGTTGCCACCTCAGGCTGCTCATTTACGGTATTGCGCGCAGTATCAGCCTTGTGACGCGCTGTGTCATCGTTAATCACAGGCTGATGCTCTGCATGCGGATCGGCTGTTAGGGCGCGGTTCTGTGACGACTCAAACTCTTGCATACTGCCGCGCATCTCTGCCATTTCACGTCTCATCTCCGCCTCTGTCTGACGGATTTTTGCCAGCTCTTTTTGCATTTGTTGCCGAGTCTCGGCCAAGTCGAGCTCAGCCTCTATCTCCGATTGTAAGGTGGAGACAGTGCGGCGAATTTTGGCATACCACTGCCCAGCCGTGCGCGCCGCTTGCGGCAGCTTTTCGGGGCCCAAGACGATCAAAGCAATCACGCCAAAGAGCAGTAATTCAGAAAACCCAATATCAAACATAATGGTGGATTGTCACTATCTGGATGCTAGCGGCATTATACCTAGCATGGTATTTGCTATGATCAATGATGCTTATCGTCAGTAGGGAGCGTGCTGCTATGCTCATCGACTCTATTAGATGCTTGGCGCTCTGCTGGATGAGCTGCGCCGTCGTGATCGAGTACCACTTGCTTTTTGGCATGCTCAGCATTTTCGTCTTTGACTGCGTCTTTAAAGCCTTTGACCGCACCGCCCAAGTCTTTGCCGGCATTTCTAAGCTTTGAGGTGCCAAATACCACCACCACCACCACCAGTAATATCAGCCAATGCGTAATAGAAAAACTGCCCATAATGATATCCTTAATGTCTGAGACCTCATGTCTGAGATTTCTGAGTGTGAATGCTGCTCTTTAGTTGTTGACATCAGTATTGCCGCCACCGCGCTACTGTTATTTTATAGAATATTGATCTATTTGACAAAAATACAGACATAACACTGACGTAAAAATACTATTATACCTTGCCGTTATGACAAAAAGGTGAAAGTCGCAACAATCACACAGAGTAAATAGGTAATGGCACTTTTGTTTTCGACATATAGTCGGTCCTAAATAAAACAGATACATTATATATCAACGTGCAACTGGTCTAAATTTTCCTTTCGTGCTGTGCCTACGCAGATAGAGGCTGCGAAAAACTTGTTCCAGTCCCACTGTATCGTTTTTATACTGAACTCACTATATGATAGGTTATCTCGACGCTTTCTCATCGATGCCTGAGAGACCAAAGCGTCGGCCCAGCTCGTTTAAGATGGCGTCTGACTCGATATCAAACCATGCCAGACCAACCAACGTATGAAACCAGACATCAGCCACTTCATAAATAAACTCATAACGCGCGGCATCAAAGGCTTCTTTATCTAGTTGCGCATCACTATGGGCCAAGTCTTTGGCCGCAATAATGCTCTCGGTCGCCTCTTCGCCTACTTTTTCTAATATCTTGTTAAGACCTTTTGCGTAAAGGCTTGCCACATAAGAGCTATCGCTATCTGCTTGCTTGCGGGCGCTGAGGACTTGATCGAGCTGCTGTAAAATGGAGTCTTCAGCTTGCAGGCTTTGATGATTCTCTTCAGCCAAGTTAGTGTTTGTTTTACTCGTAGTTTCTGTAGCTTCAGGGCTTTGAGAGTTAGTGCTATAGATATCGGCAGGGTCTTTTAATACCGGTTCCACTGTTTGCCAAGTGGGCTCTGAGCCCGATAAGTCTAAACGCTGATAAAAGCAGGACTCACGGCCAGTATGACAGGCGATGCCGCCCGCTTGTGTCACGCTCAGCACAATCACATCTGCATCGCAGTCTAAGCGGATATCATGGACTGTCTGGGTGTGACCTGACGACTCTCCTTTGTGCCACAACTGACCACGCGAGCGCGAAAAATACACCGCTGTCTTTGTCTCGGCGGTGAGCTGGAGGGCCTCGCTATTCATCCATGCCATCATGAGGATACGCCCAGATTCATGATCTTGAGCAATAGCGGGAATCAAACCATCAGCATTAAATTTTATGGCGGCAAGCCAAGCAGGTAAAGTCATAATATGTCTGTCTTGTGATGAGAAATAGGAAATAGATAGTTAGAGGGACTGTGCTCGACCCTCTATGTGACATTTTGGCCTAATGATGGTAGGGGCTCAGAGCGTCAAGGGCATCACAGCCTAAATCAATGCGGATATAGCGCCGCTTTTGTGTCTTTATCCAAGGCGGCGGGTTTGTTGAGGCGAAAATCGTAGCTGATAAAATGGATCCGCGCCTTTGCCACCACCTCGCCACCATGCATACGTGATATTTTGATGATCATATTGCCGCCGTTATCATACAGTGGCTCGACCCCCACTTCAAAAAACAGCTCTTCGCGCGCTCGTACACGGCTATTGGTGGTTAGCTGTATGCCATCGATGATCAGTCCTCGATGGTCCGCATTGATATCTTGTATACCTTTTGCATGCAAAAACTGATACCGCGCCTCACAAAGCAAAGCGGTCAACGCTTCAAACGAGATATGCTGACTCCTATCGATTTCAGTATGACGCACTCGCATCACTGTCTCAAATACAAATAGGCTGTCATCAAAGTCTAACTCTTGATTTGACACGTTATCTCCTAGAGTGATGGCAGGCAATGATGGGGGTTGCCAATCATGTTATAGGTGTACAGCGTCAGGACGGATTATGGTCATAAAACGGATGAGCACAATACCGAGTCAATGGCTATCGTTACTGGCATACAATTCGTGCACGATAAGCAATCAAGCCCAACCTCTACTTAAGCACAGCTTTGCCTCACATTCAATCTATTTGCAAAAAAAATTCCCGACTTTATGACCTGGTTTTATGACCCGACCTTATAAAGTGTATCGCCGTCTTTGTGGCGGGCTATTTGGCGGAGTGTAGGGGAGCCATAGTGATATGCGCTTACTAAAAGCGCTGGCTATATAAACAGCTGAGCGCTTGGGCGAAAATTCACTTGGCAAAACAGGGCGCTATCTGCTAAAATAGCGCCTCCCACCTCGAGGCAAATAACAGTTTAGTGGTTGTTTTTAAAGCCACTATTTATGACTGACGATTTGACGACCAGGTTCTATCAAAGACAAAGAGGCAACTCATCATGAAAGTTAAGATGAAAACCAGAAGCGGTGCCGCTAAACGCTTCAAAAAAACAGCGAATGGCTTTAAGCGTAAGCAAGCCTTCAAAAGCCATATCTTGACCAAGAAATCAGCTAAGCGTATTCGCCAGTTGCGCGGTCTAAAGATGGTGGACAAGTCTGACGAAGCAGCAGTTCGTCGTATGTGCCCATACATCTAATAGCCTATGGTCACTTAGCTTTAATGTATTAAAGGTATTTGACTTTGCAATCTGATAACGATGTCTGGTATTCACTTATATAACGACATCGTGATTCGTTTAATAATGATTAAAAAATCTTGGAGTAATTTATGGCCCGTGTAAAACGTGGTGTACAGGCAAATCGCCGTCACAAAAAAATCTTAAAGCGTGCTAAAGGCTACTACGGTGCCCGTTCACGTGTTTACCGCGTAGCGGTACAGGCAGTGACCAAAGCTGGTCAATATGCTTATCGTGACCGTCGCAACAAAAAACGTACTTTCCGTCGCCTTTGGATCGCACGTATCAATGCTGGTGCTCGCATCAACGGCTTAAGCTATAGCCGCTTTATCAATGGCTTGAAAAAAGCAAACATCGCAATCGATCGTCGCGTCTTAGCTGACATCGCTATGCATGATGCAGCTACTTTCACCGCATTGGTCGAAAAAGCAAAAGCGGAATTGGCCTAAATATTACCCTTTCCGTTAGGTGGCTTGCTTTTTTAGCAAATACCTAGATGGATCGGACTAATATTGATTAATAGTACGATATTAATAAAAGCTACCGCTGGTCGGTGGCTTTTTTTATAGTAAATTATTTTGGCGTCATCACTATTGCGGTTAAACACACGCGTTTTTGCTAAATATCTATTTGGCTAGATATATATGTCCACATATTCAAGCCATTAGCATCACTCATGGTCATCGTGAGATAACCGAGCAAATGGTTTGCAATATTTGGTCAAATCCCTACAATTACCAAGCACTATACTTACTTAATAGTCCGTTTAAATCAGGAATAATGCGTCTTATGACTACCCCTGCTGCTATCACCGATTTGTCGGCGCTACCGACCTTGTCCTCAGAGCTTAATGAGCTAAATGAAGCACAGCTCAATGAGTTTGCCAGTGCTGCTGAAGCGCTAATTTTGCAAGTAAACGACGCGCGTACGCTACAAGACTTGCGTGTACAGCTAACGGGCAAAAAAAGCTCGCTTACCGGCTGGTCAAAACAGATGGGTAAGCTTGGTAGCGATGACAAAAAAATCTACGGCGGCTGGTTGCACAGTGTGCGTAGCCGTATCGGACAGGCGCTCACCGAGCAGCAGCAGCAGCTAGAAGTCGCTGCATTGAATGCCAAGCTTGCAAGCGAGAGTATCGATATCACCCTGCCGGCGCGCGGCGGCCAAAAAGGCCATTTGCATCCAGTGACGATGGTGACCCAGCGTATGCAGCAGTACTTTGTGCAGGCAGGTTTTAACGTCGCGACAGGCCCTGAAGTTGAGAGTGACTACTATAACTTTGAAGCGCTTAATATCCCATCGCATCACCCTGCGCGCGCGATGCATGATACGTTTTATTTTGATGCGCACTACTTGCTGCGTACGCACACCAGTCCGGTACAGATTCGCACCATGGAAAAGAACGAGCCGCCGATTCGTATCATTTGCCCAGGCCGCGTCTATCGTAACGACTCAGACCAAACGCATTCGCCGATGTTTCACCAGCTAGAAGGGCTGATGGTGACCGAGTCGAGCACCTTTGCTGAGCTAAAGGGCTTGATCAGTGAGTTTTTAGAGGCGTGTTTCGTTGACTGTACGTTTTCGTCCGTCATTTTTCCCATTTACCGAGCCTTCAGCTGAAGTGGATATCCTCGATGACAATGGCAAATGGTTAGAGGTGATGGGCTGCGGCATGGTGCATCCGCAGGTGCTGACTAACTGCGGTATCGATAGCGACAAATACACTGGCTTCGCCTTTGGTATGGGTATTGAGCGCTTTGCCATGTTGTATTATGGCATCGATGACTTGCGTTTGTTTTTCCAAAATGACGTGCGCTTTTTAAAGCAATTTGGCTAGAGTGCTTTTTTATATAAAAAGCGCGCCTTGTTGATACAACAAGTGTATGTGCCAAGCTTTACTCCAACATCTTTATTACAAAATTCTGATCCGAGATATTTATGAAAATTAGCGAACAGTGGCTACGTCAATGGGTGAACCCCAATAATACCAGCGAGCAATTGGCCGAACAGCTGACCATGGCAGGGCTTGAGATTGATGATCGCTTTGCCGTTGCCCGTGCATTTAACGGTGTGGTGGTCGGTGAGGTCATCAGTGTCGAACCGCATCCTGATGCCGATAAGCTGCGCGTCACGCAGGTAAATATTGGTGAGTCTGAGCCATTACAAATCGTCTGCGGCGCGCCGAATGTGACGGTCGGTATGAAAGCGCCCGTGGCAATCGTTGGAGCGATACTGCCAAGTGATGATGCCAGTAATGGTAAATCGGGCTTTAAGATTAAAAAAAGTAAACTACGCGGCGTGGCCTCAAACGGTATGCTGTGCGGTGCCTCCGAGATCGATCTGGTTGACGACATAGATGGCCTACTTGAGCTACCTGCAGATGCACCCATTGGCACTGATATCCGTGACTATCTAGGTTTAGACAATCAAATACTCGATATCTCTATCACGCCAAACCGTGGCGACTGCTTTAGCGTGCGCGGTATTGCCCGTGAGATATCAGTGATTAATGATCTGCCGATGCAGCAGCCGGAGATTGTCACTGATGTAGCGGTAACGAACAATGATGCAACGCCTGCGGTCACCATTAGTGCCAATGAAGCGTGCCCACGCTATCTCTTACAATCAATCAGCAGTATTGATCGTAGTATCGATACGCCAAAATGGATGGCTGATGCTTTGGTTCAGTCAGGACTACGCTCGCATAACTTTTTGGTGGATGTGACCAACTATGTATTGATGGAGCTTGGTCAGCCATTACATGCGTTTGATGCCGATACCATTCAAGGTGATATCGTGGTGCGTTTGGCGCAGCCTGCAGAGACATTAACGCTACTGAATGAGCAAACCATTGCTCTAACTGGTGATGAGCTGGTGATTGCCGATGATGAGGGCGTGCTTGCCCTAGCGGGAATCATGGGCGGTAAGCGCAGTAGCGTCACCGATAGCACCACCAATATTATTTTAGAAAGTGCGTTTTTTAATCCGCTGGCTATCGCGGCACGCGCGCGTCGTTTTGGCTTGCATACCGATGCCTCGCAGCGCTTTGAGCGCGGGGTAGACTTTGCGCTGCCAGCACTTGCTTTGGCGCGTGCTGTTGATTTGATTACTAGTGTCACAAGCGGGCAAGCTGGGCAAATAGTAAAAGTAGAAAATAGCGAGCACTTACCAGCCCGTACGCCGATTACCTTGCCAATCAGCAAAGTCCGTGAGGTCGTTGGTATCGAGATAGAGCCTGCGGTCATGGTGCGTATCTTAACCCAGCTGGGCTTTGAGGTCGCGCAGCAAGCGGAGAGTCTGATCTGTACGCCGCCGTCGTATCGTTTTGATATGAGTATTAAAGAAGACCTTATCGAAGAGATCGCCCGTATCTACGGTTATGACAATATTCCAAGCGTCCTGCCGCATCTGCAAGTCAGTATGGATTATGACGATACGGCTGATTTGACGCATGAGATGAAGCTGGCACTCGTCAATAATGGCTATATGGAAGCGATTAGTTTTAGCTTTAGTGATGCCAAACTTGAGACGCTACTTGATGATGAAGCGTTAGGTGAAGTGTTGGCATTGGCCAATCCGATCTCAAGCGATCTGGCGGTCATGCGCCGTACATTGCTCTCAAGCTTGTTGCCTTGTGTACAATATAACCTCAATCGTCAGCAGCCGCGTGTACGTTTTTTTGAAACAGGTCTGAGCTTTGTCGGTCAAAGTGTCAGTGACTTGGTGCAGACGCCGAGCATGGCGCTGGTCGCAGTTGGCGATATTTGGGATGAGCAAGCTTATCAAAACCGAGCTTTAGATTTTTATGATCTCAAGCACGATATCGAGCAGCTACTTCCAGCCCAAATCGATCGTGCGCGCGTACGCTACGAGCGCAGTCAGCTAGCATTTTTGCACCCTGGTCAAAGCGCCAAGCTGTATATCGATGATATCTATGTCGGCTGGTTGGGTCAGCTGCATCCGAGCACCGCAAAACAGCTGGATCTGCCTGCCACTTGGGTTGCCCAGTTATCGCTTGCGCCGCTGCTTAACTTGGCCCGCGAGCAGCATGACATCACCACGCCAAGTAAGTTTCCACAAGTGCGCCGTGATATCGCCATCTTGGTAGATACCGAGATTAGCCTACAGACGCTAGAGTCGACGGTGCGCCGTGCTGCTGGAGCCTTGTTGAGTGATATGTGGTTATTTGATATCTATCAAGGTGATAAAGTACCGACAGGTCAGCGCTCGCTTGCATTTGCTCTGATATGGCAAGATGTGTCACAAACCCTATCTGACGAGGCAGTAAAAACTGCCACTGATAAAGTCGTTCAAGCTTTGATTGAGCAGCATTCAGTACAGCTGCGTGACAGCTAACCTCTACACCCGAAAACTGATAACGCATCATGGCCTTTTTTAATTAAAAGGCTGTGGTGCCTTATTTGTCAAAAAAATTATGATCGAGACGTTTTTTTGTCTAAAAAATGGTAAGTGGTTATTAATAAAAGAGATTTTATAACGTCTATATTAAAAAGACCACAAAAAACCTTTATAATAACTGCTATCCCCTCATACCGCTAAACCATGATATTCGACATCACGACATAGCATAGGAGTCGTACTGTGAGCACTTTAACCAAATCTGACATGATTGAGCACTTGATGAGCCACCTAAACCTAACGCGCCAAGATAGCCGCTGTTTGGTAGAGCGCTTTTTTGAGGAATTGTCAGAGAGTTTGATTGATGGCAAAGAAGTCAAGCTTTCAGGCTTTGGCAACTTTGAGCTAAAAGACAAAAATAGCCGCCCTGGTCGCAATCCAAAGACAGGGGAGCCCGTTGCCGTATCTGCGCGCCGAGTGGTGACCTTTAAGACAGGTCAAAAATTTCGCCAGCAGGTTGATGAGCGTTTGTTTGATGCTTAGTCTGTGTCTATACATATAGGCGCTGCTCAGAGGAAAAAGAACCAAAGATAACGCTGTTTAATAGGGACTTTTTTGGGTATGTCTTATCTACTAGCTTAGCGCAAACAATCAGTGTCCATCTAGTTGGCAGGCTATCCTACTATCATCTTGCTTCAATAGCAGGCATAAAAAAAGAGAGCATAGGCTCTCTTTTTTACTACAGTGTTTATTGTATGACCAATAAAATTACTGAGCTTCTTCAACAACCACTTCGTCAGCTGCATCAACAGCTGCAGTGTCAGTTTCGCTAGCTACATCAACGCTAGTAGTAGTACCGTCTACAGGTACTTCAGCGTCCATTTCGTCAGTTGCAGTTGCAGCTTGTGCATCAGCGATGTCAGCTTCAGCTTCAGCAGCGGCAGCTTCTGCGTCAGCAGGTACAGCTTCGCCGTCAGCAGCAGCTTCGTTTAGCTCTTCTTGAGCGTCTTGTACTTCTTCTTGTGCGTCAGATAGATCTTCAGCAGCGTTTTCAGTGTTGCTGTCACAGGCAGTTAGGCCCATAGATGCAGTCATGATACCAGCTAGAGCAAGTAATTTAAGGTTCATAGTAGTTTCTCCGAAAAAATGAAATGAGCAGTAGTAGTAACAAAAGCCAAAAAAAGGTCGAAATCTGATGTTTTTCAGAGTTCAACTAATCTTAGTTACAACTACTCAGCTTTCACGCATTCTATATGTTTTCTTTCTGAATGGAAAGAGGCTGTACAATTCAGTAACAATAAAATTGTAAATGTAATTTTACATCTTAAACCTCTTATCTTCTCTTGAAGAGTAACACCAAATAATATGCGTATAATCAATAAGATCGGCTTATTATAAAAGCATATTTGCTGTCTTGATATTCTTTAACTGTTGGTGTTGTGTAGTGCTTTCATTGAATATGGCTGGTATTCGGTAATTGGCGTATTGTGGTCAGTAAATTTTACGATAACGTAATCAATTTCGGCGTTGTTTTTGTACTGTATCTGCTAAAGGCTACTGATAGGCATATAGTATATTCAATTTAAAAATGTTATAGCGCTACTGGTATAAAATTTCCTTGCGTGCTGTATACAAAGAGTCTACGCAAAATTCATCCCAGTAGCGCTTTGGAACTTATGACATTTTTATTTTCAACTGACTATTTAAAAGTCATAAAACATAATAAGCAAAAAGCTTGGAGATACCGTAAAAGCTAGGTGCGACAATCAGTCAGACAATCAAGAACTAAAAATACTTGTATAAATGGTCGATAGTATGATGGTATAAATCATATATTTAAGGAGAGATGGTATGAAGTGGCAAGGTAGGCGAGGCAGCTCAAACGTGCGCAGCAGTCGCGGCGGCGGTAAGATGATAGGGGGTGGTATCGGCGGTATTATTATCGCGGGTATTTTGTGGTTGGTTTTTGGGGTCAACCCCATGACGGCATTACAGACAGGGCAAGTGGTGGCAGGCGGTGGCGGCAGTACGGCAAGTGAGCCTGCCACCAGTGACGACCGCGATACGCAGTTTGTCAAAGTCGTATTGGCCGATACAGAAGACGTTTGGCATCAGATATTTAATGAAGCGGGCAGTACGTATCAAGAGCCGTCGCTCATATTGTTTAACGGTCAAGTCAGCTCTGCTTGTGGGAGTGCCAGCGCTGCAACAGGGCCATTTTATTGTCCGGGGGATCAAACCATTTATCTGGACACGTCGTTTTTTGTGGAAATGCGTCAAAACCTAGGTATCGCAGGCGATCAGCAAGGCTCAGGGGATCAAGATAACCAAGGTAAGGCAGGCGACTTTGCGCAAGCCTATGTGATATCGCACGAGGTGGGCCATCACGTGCAGACGTTGCTTGGCATCACTCAGCAGGTGAATGAGGCTGGTCGTCAAGTCAGCCGTGCACAGGCCAATAAGCTATCGGTCATGCAAGAGTTACAAGCGGACTGTTTTGCTGGGGTATGGGCGCAGCGCAATCAGGAGCGCGTACAGTTCTTAGAAGCAGGTGATATTGATGAGGCCATCAATGCTGCAGGCCAAATCGGTGATGATCGTCTCGCTCGTGCAAGCGGCGGCGCGGTTGTACCAGATAATTTTACGCATGGTACCAGCCAACAACGTGTGCAATGGTTTACTCGCGGTCTGCAGAGTGGCAATGTACAGGCATGTGATACCTTTAGTGGCGCTCTATAATGTGGATAGATTAGAGTCGATGCACTCTAAAAAGGACATAGCGTTACGGGTATAAGTATTCCTTGCGTGCTGGCTCGTCTACGCTGGCAGTAGTGGTGCAACCTACACTTAAAGACAGCATCCGAGTCGCGCACTTAACGGTATCGTCATTTTATTTTGAGTTGACTATACTTAATTGAGCGATTTTTTAGCCACATATTTGATGTATTCTGATTTGACCGTTGTTTAAGTTTGAAATAAAAATACACGCCTGCTAATCGCAAAAGGCCTGCAATGCTTGCAGGCCCTTTATTTATCTCTACATACTATTTAGACAGCTTATGAGAAAGTTCACATCAGTGTCTTTTAAGCTCAAAGCGTCTTTACTTATCTAAGCTTAAAATACTCAGAAGGTATGTCTTTAAAAAGACTTATCTAACCAAACTGCTTGAAGTGTTATCTAGAAGTGTTGTCTATCCGTTATAAACCAAATTATCTGGTTTGGTCTAGGATGTAAGCGCCAGCGCCACCAACAGCAGCACCGCCCAATGCCCCGCGAGCGATATCTTTACTGTCGCCGCCACTTCTGATCAACGCGCCCGCTGCTGCGCCTGCTGCTGCACCTTTAGCGGTATTGCTCAAGCCAGAGTTGTAGCCATTGGTCGCACAGCCGCCCATGATTAAAGCAGAGCTAGTAATGGCAGTCATTGCGATAGTTTTAGCAAATTTCATAATATCACCTATCAAATTATCAAGTTGGGTCAAAAAAAGAATACGAGATTTTTAGTGCTATGTGTTTGATATAGATAAACCGTACCAAGCGAATCCAGCAATTGTCTTAGAATAATCTGTATTGCTATCGCAAGACATAGGATTATATTAAGGGTTTTCAATATTTCAATACGTGTACTGCTATCGCACCTGATAGCAGAGTATATCTATGCTAACGTTTATATTAACCCATCAATTCGTCTCTAGGCGTAGTAAAAGCGCTAAGCTTTGCAAGCAAGCTGTAAAAGATGTTTCCCCACTGTATCCTTGGTATGGATTTTGCTTAGTGGCATTGTATTTGTATTGATAATACGCTAATTGTTTTTGTCACTGCTAGCGCTATCTGTTTGTAAAGAAATAGGGTCTTATATAGTTAGCTGAATGTAAAACTGTTACGGATTTAAATGCGCTACTGGTATAAATTTTACTTGCGTGCTGCGTTCCCAG
>NZ_JAPEHS010000139.1:0-3118 GCF_028823565.1 Psychrobacter sp. A3 | reverse complement strand
TAATAAAAACTTGCGCACGCCGTCTTGACTATAGTTGGGCAAAAAATCACGGTAATAATGTAGCACCGCTGGGATGATGCCCGCTGCACCATTGGTCGGCGCAGTGACCACTTTGCCACCATTGGCGTTTTCTTCATTGACTGCCAGAGCATACAGATCAACCCAGTCCATGGCAGCGAGCTTGTCGGTCTTGGCGATCGATTGGTCTTTTTCAGCGTCTAGCTGTTGGTGCAAGTCTTTAGCGCGGCGTTTGACATCTAGGCCACCTGGCAAGATGCCACCATTGTCACAGCCTTGTGTGACGCAGTCTTGCATCACCGCCCAAATCTGATCCAAATACTCAAATACCGCTGTTTTATCACGAAAGTGGCACTCGTTGGCCAGCATCAGCTCGCTGATACTAAGCTGATGTTGACGACATTGCTCTAATAGCTCTGCGGCACTATTGAAGGGGTACGGCACACTAGCTATCGTAGGGCTGGCATGGTCTTCGTCTGGGTTGGTGGCGTCTTCTTCATTGATGACAAAACCGCCGCCAACTGAGTAGTAAGTCTGCTGATAGCTGCTATCATCTGCTAGCGTCGCGCGCAGGGTCAAGGCGTTTGGGTGATAAGGCAACACCGTCTCATCATACCAGTGAATATCGCGATCTGTATCAAAGTCAATCGTATGCATGCCTGAGAGGGCCAGCTGTTTGGCTGAAAAAATAGGTGCTAAATAATCACTGGTCAAACGCGTATCAATCGTACTGGGCGTATGTCCGAGTAAGCCAAGTAATATGGCTGTGTCGGTGGCATGGCCTTTGCCAGTGGCTGCCAACGAGCCATAAAGCTCAATCTCGATACGCTGGATAGTCGTTAACTCAGCCTGCTTTATCAGTGAGGTCAAAAAAAGATTGGCAGCGACCATCGGACCGACGGTATGTGAGCTTGATGGCCCGATACCGATTTTAAATAAATCAAAAACACTAATCATAATAAATTACCAAAAAGTCATCAGTGATTGGGCAGACAAGATAGCCTGCTTTACGCACTTTGAGTCAATATATAATAGCCAGCCACTACCGATAATCACCTATATGCGGTGCATATGGCGCAGTGGTGGTGGGTGTATTGGAGTCGAAGAACAAAAATAGCCGCTGAATAATAACTTTTATTTAATAAGAAACTCCGTTATTATGCTTCCAGCCAACGGTTGTGTAACATCCTGTAAGTCAGTAGTTGATAGGCTGATGGATAGCAGGACAGCGCCAACTTAGATACTTAGTATAGTGAGTTCAGTATAAAAACGACACAGTATGGCTGGGATGAGTTTTACGCAGCATCGAGCAGCACAGGCACGGCACGCAAGGAAAATTTATACCAGTTCCACGTTGACATATAATGTATCTGTTTTATTTAGAATTAACTATTGAACATATCGGCAATATATCGACCCTGTCACATCCGGTAAAACACAGACATCATAACAAATAATACTTTTGGTTTGCTAGCAAGAAATATAAAAGAATAATTCTCAATAGCAAAAAAGCAAAATAGTCGATTTGTGTTATAAATCATGATGTTATAAATCAAAATATTGCTGCACAGTATCATTCTATTAAAGTGTTTTTATTTTTAGGCTAAGTAAGTAGCTATTGACTAAAATTGAGACACGCCCTTGTTTTTCCTCATCACTCCAGCTCACATAGGACGCGCGCATGTCATCGCCAACAGAACATCCTTCATCTTCCCAAAAAAGCGCTCAAGATAAGCCGGCACAAAACGCCTTAGAAGCGGCGGGTATCGACCCAGCAGCCATGAATCAGCCGCTTCATTCAGATTTTGACAATGGCCGCTGGTTTCCGACATGGCGACCTTATAAAGGCGACTTGGACCGCGATCCTGTCGGTATCAATGAATATCTACCGCCTTCAAAAAGCGTCTTGTTAGGGGTGCAGCATACCTTTGCTATGTTTGGGGCGACGGTGTTGGCACCGCTTTTGATGGGATTTGACCCCAATCTGGCTATCTTGATGTCGGGCATCTGTACTGTGATGTTTTTTATGATCACAGGCGGGCGTATGCCAAGTTATCTGGGCTCAAGCTTTGCGTTCATCGGACCAGTCATTGCAGTGACCGCTTATGCAGGGGCAGGGTTCAATGATAATTTGAGTGTCGCTTTAGGCGGTATCATGGCATGTGGTATCGTCTATGCGCTGATTGGGCTATTGGTGATGAAGACGGGCACTGGCTGGATTGAACGCTTGATGCCGCCCGTTGTCACAGGAGCTATTGTGATGATTATCGGTCTAAACCTAGCGCCAGTGACCATCCAAGGGGTGTCGGCCAATCAGTTTGATGCTTGGATGGCGACGTTGACGGTATTACTCATCAGTGGGGTGGCGGTCTTTACCCGTGGTATGCTGCGCCGCTTGCTGTTGCTGGTGGGCTTGATCTTGTCTTATGTGGCCTATTTTGTGATGACCAATGTTTTGGGCTTCGGCACGGCGATTGATTTTAGTAATGTCGCCGCCGCATCGTGGTTTGGGCTACCAACGATTCATACCCCAAGCTTTGAGATGAGCGCCATTATTCTTATCGCGCCGGTGGCATTTATCCTAGTCGCCGAAAACTTAGGACACTTTAAGGCAGTTGAGGGTATGACAAAAGCGCGCGTGACGCCTTATATGGGCCGCGCGTTTTTTGCAGATGGGCTGGCCACGACCTTTTCGGCAGGGTTTGGTGGCACTGGTGTCACTACCTATGCCGAAAACATCGGTGTCATGGCCGTAACCAAGGTCTATAGCACGACGATATTTGTCGTGGCAGGGTTGGTGGCTATTTTGCTGGGCTTATCGCCAAAGTTTGGTGCCATTATTCAGACGATACCAGCGGCCTTATTAGGCGGTGCTTCTATCGTGGTGTTTGGCCTGATTGCGATTGCAGGGGCAAAGATTTGGATCGACAATCACATCGATTTTAGCAAAAACAGTAATCTGATTATCGCGGCTGTTACTGTCATTATGGGGACAGGTAACTTTAGCTTGCACTTAGGCGGGTTTGATTTGGGCGGCATCGGTACGGCAACTTTGGCTGCTATCGTGTTAAATGTGTTGTTTAATAAAGGCTCTGACAAA
>NZ_JAPEHS010000138.1:0-3257 GCF_028823565.1 Psychrobacter sp. A3 | reverse complement strand
ACGCCAATGAAGCGCTACCGCCAGCATCTTTGACAAAAATGATGACCAGCTACATCATCGAGCAGCGCCTCGCCTCAGGCGACCTAAAAGAAGACGATCAAGTGCTGATGAGCCCAAATGCGTGGTGCCGCGGCAGTAGCAGTCAGTCTTGTATGTACGTCCCTGTCAATAAAACCGCTAGTGTCCTCGACATGCTGCGCGGCATCATCATTCAATCTGGTAATGATGCTTCAAAAGCCATGGCAGAGCATATCGCTGGTAGCGAAGCCTCGTTTGCCATCTTGATGAATGAGCAAGCAGAAAAGCTGGGCATGGAAAACACCCATTTTGTCAACTCGACAGGTATGCCTGACGAAGGCCATAGAGCTTCAGCGCTGGACTTGGCCAAGCTATCGCGCGCCATCATCAAAAACAGCGGCGACTACTATGGCTTGTATGCCGAAAAAGAGTTTACCTACAATGGCATCACACAAGGCAACCGCAACGCCCTACTAGCGACTGACCCCACGGTCGACGGTCTAAAAACCGGGCATACAGACGCTGCAGGCTACTGCTTGGCCGCCTCGAGCAAACGTGATGGCATGCGTCTGATTTCTGTGATCATGGGCACCGAAAGCCCGCAAGCCCGTGCCGACCAGTCGCGCGAGCTGCTTAACTGGGGTTTTGGTCACTTTACCACCGTCACCAAAGCACCTGCTGGGCAGTTTGTCAGTAAAGTACCTGTCTGGTTTGGCGAGACCGACGAAATTGAGCTGGTCACAGGCGATAACTTGCAAATACTGACCAGTAAGACGCAAAAAAACAAAATAACCACCGTGGTCGACATCCCCGAAAGCTTAGAAGCCCCCATCAAAAAAGGACAAAACATCGGTAAAATGATGGCGGTCATCGACGGCAAGGCAGTGGCATCCGTGCCTGTTATTGCCACCAGTGACATCGAACAATCAGGATTTTTGAGCCGCACTTGGCAGCGTGTGGTTCGCTGGGTACAAAGCTTTTTTTAAGCACTTGGCATAACTTATATACAAAAAAAAGACGCTCATCTACCGTAGCGTCTTTTTTTGTTTGCATAAAATCAAGGCTTGTAGTATCACACTCATCTCGCCATGTCTGTAGTTAATCCCACCATATTATGTCTAAATGAGCCAGCGTTTTATCAAATCGCTCAACCCTTTATCACTATATGTCACCATGTGGCAATAGTCGACACCAGCGGCTTTTAGCCCATGCTCAAAGCTCTCTAAGCTGCGCACGTGGTGTTTTGGATACCAGTATATCAATAGCGCCCGATGGGTGATATCAGCGTTTTCTATCTGACGAATACGAGTGGCCAATGCCTCTGCCCTCGCAGGATACACGTCTTCTGCAAACATCACTATGTCGATTTTTTTGTGGCGCATCTCATCTAGCGCCAGCTGCTCATGCTGATGGCAGATCACCTGCGCGCCTAACCGCTCAAGCTCTTCCACCAAAAATCCCGCTTCGTGATAATAATAGTAAATAATACTCAGCCCCGCCAGCACTTGCTGCTGATGGACTTGCTGTTGGTTGGGCAGAGGAATGGTCAAGACAAACTCTGTACCAACGCCCAGCTCACTATGGACATCGATACTCGCTCCCATCAGCTGGGCCATTTGTTTGACGACGGGCAAGCCTATCCCTGAGCCTTCGTATTGCCGCGTTTGTGACGAATCCACCTGAAAAAACGGATTAAAAATATCGTCGATGTGATTGTTATCGATGCCGATGCCCGTGTCTTTTACGCTAATCTGCCAGCGATTACTTTTATCAAAATGCGTGAGCTGCGAGGTAATGGTAACCTGCCCCGCTGAGGTAAACTTAATGGCGTTACTTAGCAAAATCGAGAGTATTTGCTGTATCTTTTTTACATCACCTTGTAGGCCATAATCTATATGATGCACTTGGCTAATCAGCTCTAAGCCCTTACGTTTAGCGATAGGCTCAAACTCTGCCAACAGATCAGCGATCAGCTGTAGTGGGTTAAACTCACTAAGATGAATGGTCATCTGACCTTTTTGTATCTGATTCAACTGAATGATATGCTCAAGCGAAGACACCAGCTTGTCACTGCCACTACTGATGATATCGACCGCGTCTTTTTGCTCTCGGCTCAAGGTTTCATAATCTAGCAGTTGTAAGCCGCCGACAATGGCATTTAATGAGGTTTTTAGCTCGTGGGTTATCATGCTCTGAAAATTATGCAGCTGCACATCGAGCGATACATCTTTGCTGTGTAGCTGCTGCTCAAAGATCGCCACCGCTTCATAGTCTTGTTTGACGTCTTGCAAGCGTTTAAACAGTACAATCAAAGCCTGCTTGATTTGCGCCAGCTCCTGAAAATTAAAATGCTGAGCGATAACGGGTAGTTTTTCAAGCTCAGGCGTCCTAATGATGATGTCGCATACTTCAGTGAGCGCCTCCAAATCCCTAACCGGCCAGTTGAGCTGACGTAAGACATACAGTGCCCAGACCACAACCAGCAAAATCGTAACCAGCCACAATAAAGCATTGCTTTGAAACCAGCTTGCGCGCAGCTTATTGACATCTAAGGTGATATTAATATAACCGACCAGCGTACTCTTGGCATTTTTTGTGGTGCTTGAGGACACCGCTACGCCTGATGACTGGCGCGGTAAACCATCAGCATCAGAGAATGTAGCGGCAATAGTGAGACTGTCTGGTTGCAAGTCATTACTGACGACTGGGTAATTAAAGCTGACCGTATCGGCAAACAGGGCGTTTTTCCAATCGCCTCTAGATTGACTGGTATCACTGATAGGCTGAGGGGTTGAGTAAAATAAAATACTCTGAATACTTGGCTCATTTTCTAATAAAAAGGCAACTTGCTCCGCTACGATATCTGCCCCTTCTGCTGTCGAGGCGCTGGCGGTCAATACCGCGGCAAGCTGATCTATATGCCGATGCGTTTCTTTGTAATGATAAGTCAGACCATAGACAAAAGACAATATAAATCCTGCCAACACAGCCAGCGTAATGACCTGTACGACAGAGCGCCAGATAAGCATAGGAATGGTGCGAGATCGAGGGCTGTTCATATCACTCAACGAAGCCAAGACAACTTTTTATTCATACTACAGGTATTTTGCAGAAGTGATAAGAAAAACATGCAGATATTTTTGGGCAAGTACCGTCCTACTGGCATCAGATGTGCCAATTTCATATTGGATTGACTAGGGCGTGTCCTCATTTTAAAAATGGCGATAAAAATGAGATAA
>NZ_JAPEHS010000137.1:0-3364 GCF_028823565.1 Psychrobacter sp. A3 | reverse complement strand
TGGCCAGTTTGGATGAAGTGAATGATGTTGATTTGATTTTACCAACAACGATTAGACTATTGGCTTTGACCATTTATTGGTAAATTTATGGATTAAATCTTGGCGGGTGTTTTTGATCTTGGCGTGAATGGCCTTGACTCGCTTTTTGTTTTTAGCACGTTGAGCAATGGCCAGTTTTTCTGCGTATTGATGGGTGACTTTGATTTGTAGCTGATCACCATCACTACTGACTGCTGAATCCTTACAGCCTAGGTCAATACCAACTTGGCCATCACCGCAGTTGGTTTTTGGAAATTCTTTGACGGTGATACAGGCGTACCAATGGCCGCGATTGTCTTGTACCAACTCGCAAGTATTGATGCGGTAGAGCGAGAGGTTATAGCTATCCCACAGATCAATGATTAGTTTTTTACCCTTAGCAAGGCTTAGCTGAATAGTAGATTTAAGGCTTTTCTTGCCAGACTGACGAGTTGATAGGTGTTTTATGGCTGTCCTCTTAAAAGGAATCCAGCCCAAGCTTCTTCTCTTAGCCTTTGGGTTGTTGGTGCGCCAGTTGAGTTTGGCTTTTTTAAACTGTTTACGGGATTTAGCGTGAACCTCACTAATCGCTTGCAGGGTTTGGCTGTGCAAGTTTAAATACTCGCCACTGCCTTTGGTATAAGTAGCCAAGTCATAAGCTGAAAAGAATTGACCTGTACGCTTAAGATGTTTAAAACTAAGCTCATTGACGTAATTCCAAACAAAATTAACCGACCCAGCCAAGATATTGAGCTGCTTGGCGTGTTTGTCTTTGATGCGTAGTTTGAGCGTTTTCATGGATTAATTATGATATTAATGCAGTTGGTTATCAAGGGGTTCGCCATACTGGGCGACAATGGCTGACGCCTGATATCCACGCCCCTAAAAGGACGTGGTTTTACGGCGTTAGATGATAAATGGTCATCAAATAGGGATGAGCTGTGAGGGTGTTGTCTGGCGCGACCGCCTATCATAGAGATTAAGTGGCTGGCGAAGGCGATTCGTCAATAGTGACGCTAACACAGAATAAAGATTGAGTAAAAATTCTGTGAGGTCAAAGCGGATAAATAGATAGTAACGAGACAGATAAGCCATCATTCATGCATCAAGCAATAGTAAGTAATAAAAAGATCTAAAGATAAGGGCGCTGACATAAAAGCGCCCTGCAAAGGCAAGGCGCTATGATAAAGCTTTGATAAAGTTCTTATTATCAATGACGTATCTACAGTCTTGGATGGTCTGCGTCGTGTTTTTCGCGCAGTTTTTGCCGCAGTACCTTACCGACGTTGCTCTTTGGTAGCTCGCTGACAAACTCGATATGACGTGGGCACTTATAACCCGTTAAGTTGTCCAGCGCAAATTCTTTGATGACTTCTTTGGTGACATTGTTGTCCGCAGGCACCACATAGATTTTGACTGCCTCGCCTTGGCGCTCATCAGGAATACCAATGACCGCACAATCAACGATACCGTCGCAGTCAAGCATGACAGACTCAATCTCATTAGGAAAGACGTTAAAACCAGAGACCAAAATCATGTCTTTTTTACGGTCCAACAGTCTAAAGTAGCCTTTTTCATCCATGCTGACGATATCACCAGTACGGAAGTAACCATCGCTGGTAAAGTCATCACTGCTGTCTCTGTTTAAATAACCTGAGGTGACGTTAGGGCCCTTGACGCACAGCTCGCCTGCTTGGTTTACACCGACGCGCTTGCCCTCATCATCAATCACAATGGCATCGACGCTAGGGACGGGCACACCAATTGTTCCGTTAAACTTACGATCTGTGATGACGTTGGCCGTACCGACCGCCACGCCTTCGGTCATTCCCCAACCTTCGATCATCGCACAGCCAGTGGTCTCAAGCCAGCGAGTGGCGGTTTGTTCAGTTGCCGCCATACCACCTGCCTGCGAGATACGTAGCGAGCTAAAATCTAAGTCTTTAAAGTTTGGCTGATCCAGCAAGCCTTTAAACAGCGTATTGACCGCTGGAAAAATATGGAAAGGCTGTTTTGATAAGGTTTTGACAAATCCTGGCATATCGCGCGGATTAGGAACCAATATAAAGGTATAACCTGAGCGCATGCCGAGCAAGCTGAGCATAAAGGCAAAGATATGATACAGCGGTAGCGCCATGACCATATTGATATATACATCATTGATCTCAGAGGTGATAGGGCGGGTCCAAGCCTCTGATTGCATCGCCGCCGCCACGATATTACGCTGCGACAAGATGGCACCCTTTGATAATCCTGTCGTGCCGCCGGTATATTGCAAAAACGCCTTTTGATCAAGTGACATTTTTGGCTTTTGAAAGGGAAGGTTTTTGCCTTTTTTGAGCACATCAGGGAGTTTTGTGACTTGATACTTTGGGTCGTTGAGCTTGTATTTGGGGACCAGACGTTTGACTTGGCGAATGATGGTATTGACCAAGATGCCTTTGAGCCCCATCATATCGCCCATTTTTGATAAGACAATACGTTTGATTTTGGTCTCGCCGATGACCTGCTCGAGCGCTTGGGCAAAGTTGTCTACCACAAAGATAGTTTGTGCGCCTGAGTCGTTGAGCTGATGACGCAGCTCGCGGCCTGTATAGAGTGGGTTGACTGGGGTGCATACATAGCCTGCCCGCAAGATACCGATCATCGTGGGCAGATATTGCGGCACGTTTGGCATCATCAGTGCCACCACACTGCCTTGTGGTAGTCCCTGAGATTGTAGCCATGCGGCGACGGCCAACGAGGCTTCATCCACATCATTATAAGTATGAGTCACACCCATACAGATACTCATAGGGTGCATACGAAAGCGGTCAAAGCATTCCTCGTACAGCTCCATTATGCTGCTATATCTATCAGGGTTGATAGTCTTAGGTACACCATCGGGATAATTGGCAAGCCAAGGTTTGTTCGGCATCATAGTCAGCGTCCTTGAATTTCAAAATAGGGTAGGAGGGTGTATCAAAGCAGTCTTATCCGTGTCAATAAAACACACCAGCGCTGACAGAGGTAGTTTGTCGCTGCGTGCGTCAACATCCGTATTTATTGACTGGCTGCTCAGTTTTTTGAATGACAGGGTAAGTTGCACGGTAATCATCGATTGCTTCAGTGACAGCGAAAACCATGCGCTATTATTAAAGCATAAAAACCAAGGCATCAAAAAAATAATACATTTCAGAAATACAGTAGCATGAATGTCGGCCAAGGCAACAACGGTATATGATACTGATCAGTTCATTTAACCATCAGCCATAAAGTATGAGGTAGATTAAGCCTGTACCAGAGAAGTTATCTATAGTTAGCTGAATGTAAAACTGTTATGGATTTAAACGCGCTACTGGTATAA
>NZ_JAPEHS010000136.1:0-3284 GCF_028823565.1 Psychrobacter sp. A3 | reverse complement strand
CTGTCAGTGCCATGGTTGAATGTTCAACACGCCCCAATGCGCTGGTTTTTTTCTGACACGAGTGTGAGTAAATCGGCTCTCTTTAAATCACAGGATTAATTGTTGGAATCTTCTGTGCGGTAGAGCGGCTGTCTGTGGGTTTCTCTGCTGGCGGTTTGCTGGCAAACTTAGGATTAAACGTTTGGCTCTCAGGTGCGGTAGGCAGACCAATATCGGCCAAGCTCTGAGTCTGCCCTGCTTGAATATTATCTCCCTCAAACAGGCGCTCCTCATTATCACGATCGAGGCTCAAGGTCTCAAAGTCAAACAACTCACGGTCGGCGAGCTGTGATGGTGCGACGTTTTGTATGGCCTTAAAAATAGACGCCAAACGCTGCGGATGGGCATCGTCCCACTCACGTAGCATGTCATTGATGATGGCACGCTGTAGATTGGTTTGACTGCCGCATAAGTTGCAAGGAATGATGGGGAACTCTTTGAGCTTGGCATACTCGATGATGTCTTTTTCTTCGACATAGGCCAGTGGACGAATGAGCAAGTTTTGCTTGTCATCACTGAGCAGTTTTGGTGGCATTGATTTTAGCGCGCCGCCATGAAAGAGGTTTAAAAAGAACGTCGCGAGCATATCGTCGCGATGATGGCCTAATGCGATTTTGGTCGCGCCTATTTGCTTGGCAAAACCATATAGCGAGCCGCGACGTAAGCGCGAACAAGCCGAACAATAAGTCTTGCCTTCTGGTACCACGCTTTTGACGATACTATAGGTATCCTTTTCTAAGATATAATGAGCGATGCCCTGCTCGTTCAGATAAGCGGGCAAAATATCCTCAGGATAGCCTGGCTGCTTTTGGTCCAGATTGACCGCCACAATGTCAAAGTGAATCGGCGCGATACGCTTGAGTAGCAGTAAGATATCTAGCAGGGTGTAGCTGTCTTTACCGCCTGAGACACATACCATCACCACATCGCCATCTTCGATCATATTAAAGTCACGAATCGCCCACGACACTTGGCGGCGCAGCTTTTTTTGTAGTTTGCGAAACGCCGCTGTTTGCGTAGGCTCCAACGTGCTACTGTCATCATCCGCGCTATTGTCAGCAGCATCTATGCTATCGTGCTCAGGGTACAAATTATCATTGCCCAAACCTGCATCGGCCGCTGTATCAACAAGCTCTGGCATGGCGTTTGGCGTGAATATGGTCGCTGCAGTCATAAGTTACTCAATATCTTTACTAAAATTATATGGCTATCATGAAGGGCAATCTATTCATCGGCAATTCGTTAAAGCCTGCGCTGACATAGATATCTTGGAAACTTTGGATACTTTGGATGCCCTAGGTGCCCTGACGGCTGCGATTATATCAAAGTTTGCTAACAGATTGAAAAGATGACGTTAATTTATCCGCGCAACTTGTCACAGGCGCGAGCGGTGGCTAGCTTTAGGCACGCATCATTAACAAGACGCCTGAAGGTTCTGTCAGGCAGGTGTTTTTGCTAAAATAGCCAGATAGCCTCCATCACTATGGTGTTAGTCTTTACTTTTGCTCATCACCATTGATAAGCTACTCACTATTTCTCCTATGGTGTTAGTCTTTACTTTTGCTCATCACCATTGATAAGCTACTCACTATTTCTCAACCAATAACAAATTAACCAATAACAGACGCCACTATGACTCACGCTACCTTGCCGCCCGCCTCCTCTTCTCAAGCTGCTGACGAGCCAGCCACAGATTTGCATCAGCAAAACGCCGTCGTACTACTATCAGGCGGACTTGATTCGGTAACCTGCTTGTATTGGGCCAAGGCACGCTACGCCTCGGTGACAGCGGTCAGCTTTAACTACGGACAACGCCACAACAGTGAGCTTGTCGCTGCAAAAGCCATCGCCAAAACTGCCAAGGTCAGCCACCGTATCATTGATATCGATATAGCGCAGTTGGGTGGTTCGTCTTTGACCGACCACAGTATGACGATCCCTGATGGCGCTACCGACACATTTCCCAATCAGCAGCACGATGAGGTCGATAATGACGCCATTCCCAATACTTATGTGCCCGCACGCAATACGATTTTTTTATCCTATGCGCTGGCCGTGGCCGAGGTGACCGATGCCAATCATATCGTCATTGGCGTCAGCTCCGTCGATTACTCAGGGTATCCAGATTGTCGCCCTGAGTATATCGCGGCCTTTGAACACATGGCCAACCTCGCGACCAAAGCGGGCGTAACCGGCCATCATTTGTCGATTCAGACACCGCTGCAGCAGCTGTCTAAAGCCAAAACCATCGAGCTTGGTCTATCATTGGGTGTCGATTATGCTCAGACGATTTCTTGCTACCGCGCAGATGCCAATGGCTTGGCTTGCGGTACATGTGATAGCTGCGCGCTGCGCCGCCAAGGGTTTGCCCAAGCAGGCGTCGTCGATCCTACCCGCTATCAGCCCTAAGCGCAGATAGCGCAGTTTTTGTAGGCGCGCAGCCCAACAATCAACATTTGCGAAACATTCGCTTGCATTAACACAGCATGTCATCATTGTATTTTGCGCCCTATCCTTGCTATGGTATGTGCGATTGCATTGATTGCAAGACATTAGTTACAAAACCTAAGTGACGATATCATCCGCGTATCGCTGTACCTTGATAACAGCGACGCACACCAAATTTATAAAACAAACGCCATCTGTAAGAGGATATTTATGAAGTTGTTGCCAGTATTACCCCTAGCCCTAGCTGCCATCTTTGCGTTGCCCCAAGCAAACGCGGCTGATATCAAGCAAGACAATATCAATACCTGTGTCAATGGCGCGGTCAAATATAAAGTCGCTGACAAAAGTACCGCCACCAAACTGTGCAATTGCACCATCGACGTCCGTAGCAACATGACCATCGGTCAAATGTGGGAAATCGAAAGCTACGCACAGAATAAAAAAGACCCTTCCAATCTGCCATATGTCAAAAAAATGCAAAAAGACTTACAGCAATGCACAGTCGGTCTAGACCTCAAGCAGCCACAAAAACCTGCTTAAGATAACGGGTGCACGATGTACAAAAGACTGGTCATTGCCAGTCTTTTTTGTTGAGGATAAATAGACAAAGTGTAAAACTGATTATTCATTTTTGCTAATCTGCTTATAATAAGAATACGATAACGCTGATAAAGCTCGCTATACTTGCGATGTATACTATACAAACCATCTATAGTCGATACACTCTAAAAATGTCATAGCACTACTGGGATGCTGTTTTTAAATGTAGGTTGCGCAGCCTCTGGGAACGCAGCACG
>NZ_JAPEHS010000135.1:0-3784 GCF_028823565.1 Psychrobacter sp. A3 | reverse complement strand
CAGTAGCGCGTTTAAATCCATAACAGTTTTACATTCAGCTAACTATATAACACCATAAGGACATTAGCATGGCAAAGCCCACCACAGAGAGCATCGAGTTACCTGATTTTCCTGTTACCATCGTCAGAGCGCTAGACGGTCACTTCATCCATGATGACATCAGCCTAAAAGAGATGGTCGCCCATACCGACAAAGGCCTAATTTTATACTTTTATCCAAAAGACAATACGCCTGGCTGCACCACACAAGCGACCGAATTTACCGCGCGCCTCCACGAGTTTGATGACTTAGGCTATGATATCGTTGGCGTCTCACGCGATAGCATCGACTCTCATCAAAAATTCATCACCAAGCATGACTTACACATCCCGCTCATTAGCGATACTGACGAAAAGCTTTGCCAATATTTTGATGTAATCAAAGAAAAAAACATGTACGGCAAAATCACCTTGGGGCTGGTACGCTCTGCCTTTGTGTTTGACAAAAATGGCACCCTTACCCATGCACAGCGTAACCTGCGTGCCAAAGGCTATACCGATCGTCTGCTAGCAACATTAACGCCTTAACCAACTGACAAGATAATAATCACTGACATCATCTGTGATATCTAGGTTAAATAATCATTTCTTAACACTTGAGAATTCTATGAATCAACCGTCTAATACCGATAGTGCCGAGCAAAAAATCACTCGTACCGTATCGGTGGCTGTGATTGGCGCGGGCACAGCTGGTCAAAATGCCTTTCGGCAAGCCAGCAAAACCCGTGATGACATCGTCATTATCAATGAAGGGTTTTGGACCACCACCTGTATCCAAGGCGGCTGTATGCCAAGCAAGCTATTGATTGCTGCTGCAGACCGTGCCCATGAGGCCAATCACTCTGCAGACTTTGGGGTGCATGCCACCGCTCAAATCGATGGCAAACGGGTCATGGAACGCGTCCGTGAGGAGCGTAGCCACTTTGCCAGCTATATCAAAAAACAAGTCGAAAGCTGGCCTGAGGACAAAAAAATCGATGGTCGTGCTTATATCAACCAGCAAGGCCTGATCGAAGTCAATAACGAGCTAATCGACGCCAAAAACATCATCGTCGCCACTGGCAGCTCGACGTTTATCCCAGACGGCTGGGCAGATAAGCTGGGTGCGACCCTGCTTACCTCTGATACCGTCTTTGAGCTCAATGACTTACCCAAATCATTGGCCGTCGTCGGCGCAGGTGCCATCGGTCTTGAGCTTGCGCAAGCCTTTACTCGGTTGGGCGTCGAGGTCACACTATTTAATCGTGTCAAGCGCGTGGCCGGCCTCAAAGATGACGACATCAACAATAAAGCCATTGATTGCTTGAGTCATGAGCTGACCATGCACCTAGGTAGCGATATCAAAGACGTCGGTACACGACATACCGATACGCAAGACCACCCAGAAGAAACCGCATTTATCAATTATGAAGACAGTGCCGGCGAAGCGCGCCAGTGGCAAGGCGAATACGTACTGGTCGCCACCGGTCGACGCAATACCATCAAGCAGCTGGGCATTGAAAACTTGGGCGTCGAGCTTGATGATAAAAACCGACCAAAAAACCTCAGTATAAAAACCGGCCAAATTGGCGACTTAAACGTCTATATCGTGGGGGATGCCAATGCACACATACCTTTGTTACACGTTGCTAGTGATGAAGGCTACAGCGCAGGCAACATGATCTGCTACGCCTATATACGTCCGCCTGCCCTGCCTTTTTCTATCGTGTTTTGCTCACCGCAGATCGTCAACGTCGGCATGTCGCTTCCTGAGATTCAACAAGACCCAGAGTTAGAGTACGTCGTCGGCCGTGTCAGTTTTGACAATCAAGGTCGTAGTCGAGTGATGGGAGTCAACTGTGGCTTGCTCCATATCTACGGCTGCAAAAAAACCGACAGAATACTGGGCGCCAGCATGATTGGCCCTGATGCTGAGTATATCGGTCACATCTTGGCGACAGCCATTACCAATGACTTAAATATCAAAGACATGCTCGACACGCCATTTTATCACCCTACGATATTAGAAGGTCTACGGACAGCATTACGCGATGTACAGCACAAGATGAAAATCCCTTATCAGTACCACGATACGCAAGAAGACAATTTTTAAGGATTTGGACTGTTTTACAGGAAGGACACGCCCTCATAAAAAAACCCTGATAAAAAAGATAGCATTGCAGGCGATCAGGGCGTATCTTGTGTTTGCTTGCCTCCCTAATTTCAGGTAACTTAATACCTTTACATGTACTCATCACTGCATGGACCAAAAAATGCCAATCGCTAGTATTACCGATTTTTTTCAAGAGATCATTCGTGATCTGCATACTAGCCTTTATTTGGCGCTTGGCGGCTCTGCTGATGAAGAGTCAATCGACTGGTCCTCACAGGTGGTCTATTTGGCCAGTACTGCCATCAAAATCCTGATCTTACTTGCGGTACTTGGGTTTTTTTATTGGCTGGCGATTTATATTCTCAAGCAAAGCAAAACAAAGCTACACTTGAATGAGCGGCGCACCAAGATTGTTCGCTCGGTACTGCGCTATATCTGGATTGTGGCAAGTTTGATTGCCATTATGAGTCAGATATACTTTGAGCCTGAAACCATCAAAGCCACTGCCAAGGCCAGCACATGGGCAGGTATTTATTATGTGCTTTGGACCTCATCTGGGCAGATCATTCACAAAGTCTTGCAGCATTATGGTCTGAATGCCTCGATAGAGCAGCTGCTAAAAAACATCTTGTCTGTGCTGCTACTGGTGCTGGGTCTGGCCAGTGTCATGGCGCAGTTTGGCTTTGATATCGTCTCGCTGGTCGCCGGTCTCGGTATCGTCGGTCTGGCGGTAGGCTTTGCCGCTCAGTCCACCCTTGCCAACTTTATCGCTGGCATCACCATCTTGCTTGAGCAATCGTTTCAAGTGGGTGACTGGATTCATATCAATGAAAATGAAGGCCGAGTGGTACTCATCGCCCTGCGTACCACGCATATCTTGACGCGGGACAACATCACCGTCATTATTCCAAACTCCAATGTTGCCTCTTCTGAGGTGACCAATTTAACCTCCAAAAACTTCATACGGTTTGATATTCGTGTGCGTATCGCCTTTGAAGACGATATCGATACCGCTCGCAAAGAGATCCTACAAGTCCTCAGTGACACCGATGTGGTGCTAAGCCGTCCTGAGACTTCGGCGACAGTCGATGAAATTGGTGAGTACGGGGTTTTCTTTATCGTGCGTTTTTGGGTAAAACCTGCTGCCGTCGCCCGTATGCCAAAAATTAAAGAAGGTCTCAAAGAGGACATCAAACGCGCGTTCGATGCTGCCAATATCTCTACCCCTTATCCGCATATGCGTTTGCTGATGCCAAAGGACGTCGACTATCCTATCGCCACCAAGCCCTTTGCCACCACCACGCAGGTAGTATCACAGTCATCAGAGCCGCTACCCCTGACAAAAAATGAGCAGTAAAGCCGCGACTATCTTGCTCAATGGCCACCACTTTAAACCATCCTATCTGGAAATATGATAAAATCACGGGTTAAACATCGCCCTTGCTGATGTGCCTCATTTACCCTTTTAGACCACAGGTATCCGTATGACCGAAACCACTTCGCCAGCATCTTCCACAGCATCTTCGCCAGCGTTGTCGCTTGAGCTTATCGTTACCTGTGCCGATGGGCTCGAAGCACCGCTACAGACTGAGCTGACCAGCTTTGGTATCCAAAGCGATATCAAAAGCACCGGTCGTCTGGCCGTCACTGGCGG
>NZ_JAPEHS010000134.1:0-3922 GCF_028823565.1 Psychrobacter sp. A3 | reverse complement strand
CAAGTAAAATTTATACCAGTAGCGCGTTTAAACTTATATAACAGTTTTATTTTCAGTTGATTATAGTGTCACGAAGCATAAAAAAAACGCAGCGAGTCTGGGTTCTTTTTTATTGTCTGGCACTTTTGTTTGTACGCATCTTGTACGCATCGCGACTTTTATTGGCTCCTCTTATTCGTTTGTCATTCATTCGGCAAGAAGGTATTTTATCGTTATAATGAGGGCAACTTTTTACCTAATGCTTGTTTTTATCCCATATTTTATTATCCAATACCTGCTGCCAAATACTTGATAAGTGACCCTCTATGACTGACAACGACCACAATTCCCACTCGCCCATCAATCCAAACACCTTGCCAGACTTTGCCTGTATGCCCAACGTCGCAACGATGGACACCAGTCATGTGGATAAAGAACAACCGCCTTTTATCTTGGTCGACGGCTCTTACTACCTGTTTCGTACTTATCACGCCTTGCCAAAAACCATGCAAAACTCGCAAGGCCTCATCACCAACGCCATACGCGGTACGTTAAATGCGCTATTAAAACTGATGCGCCGCTATCACCCCACCCATATGGCGGTGTGTTTTGATACCAAATCACCGACCTTTCGCCATGCGATGTCTGAAGAGTACAAAGCCAATCGCCCCAAAATGGATGTAGAGCTGGCTGAGCAGATTCCGTATATTCATCGCTTGGTTGCCGCGCTTGGGATTCCACTACTGCGTATCGAGGGCGCAGAAGCCGACGACATCATCGGTACGCTGGCCTATCGCGCCGTCGCTGAAGGTCATCACGTGGTCATCTCGACAGGTGACAAAGACATGATGCAGCTGATTAATGACTGCGTGATACTAGAAGACAGTTTTACGGGCAAAATTACTGATGGCGCAGGCGTGGTCGAAAAATTCGGGATTGAGCCGCATCAGATGATCGATTTTTTGACGTTGATGGGCGACTCATCAGATGGCATCAAAGGCGTACCGGGCATCGGCAAAAAAACCGCCAAAGATTTGCTCAATAAATACGGTAATATCGAGGCCATGCTGGCCAATGTCGCCGATATCAAAGGCCGTGCTGGCAAAAATCTGGTCGAGTATGCCGATGACATTCCGTTCAACGCGCAGCTGGCCACTATCGTCACCGATTTAGAGATTGGCCAAGACTGGGCCGATCTAAAAATCAATACCGACCCGTGCGCCCATATCGATGAGCTACGCGCTCTGTACACAGAGCTTGAGTTTCGAAACGAGCTGGCCTCGCTTGATCATCCAAACCACCCTGCCAATGGCTCACAAAGCGTGGCGCACGCTCAGGCCGATAGTGAATCACAAGCGCAAATCGCTAAATCCTTACAGTCAAGCACTATCGACAATATCACCGATAGCAAAAGTCGCGATAGCGCATGGCATACGATTTTAGACGCACCTGCTTTTGATAGCTTGGTCAAACGACTAGAAGCCGCGCCGCACTTCGTCATCGATACCGAGACCACCAGCGTCTATTGGCGACAAGCCGAAATCGTCGGCCTGTCTTTTGCATTGCAAGCGCACGAAGCCTACTATGTACCGCTAACTCATCGTTTAGAAGGGGATGAGCTGACCGCCAAGCAGCTGGATCGCGATACGGTATTGGCGCGTTTAAAGCCTATCTTAGAAAACCCAAATATCGGTAAAATCGGCCAGCACCTCAAATACGACGCTCATGTGTTAAGTCATTATGATATCGACTTGATCGGCGCGATTCACGCCAGCCCCAACAACTGGGCGATGGATACCATGCTGGCAAGCTACGTCATCAATGCCGCCATCACTCGCCACGGTATGGATGATCTGGCACGCCACTATCTACAGACGCAAACGATCAGCTTTGAAGATGTCGCGGGTAAAGGCGCCAAACAAGTCACCTTTGATCAGGTGGCCATCGATATCGCCAGCGACTATGCTTGTGAAGATGCCGATATCACTTATCAGCTGTTTGATATCTTTCATAAAAAACTGTCTGATGACGAAAATAATGCCAAACTGCTGCACGAGTTAGAGATTCCAACGGCCGAGATACTGTGCCAAATGGAAGCAAACGGTATCTTAATCAAGCGCTCGTTTTTAAATGAGCTATCAGAGCGGTTTGATAAAGAAATCATCGCTCTAGAAAAACGCGCTTATGAAATTGCTGGAGAAGAATTTAACCTTGGCTCGCCAAAGCAGCTGGGTGAGATGCTGTTTGATAAGCTGGGCATCCCTGGCGGCAAAAAAACCAAGTCAGGCCAATACTCGACTGGCGAAGCGATACTGTCAAAGATTGATCACCCATTGGTTGAGATTGTCCTTGAGTATCGCGGATTGTCTAAGCTTAAAAGCACCTACACCGATGCGCTGGCCAATGTGGCAGATGCCAAGAGCGACCGCGTACATACCAGCTATCATCAGGCATTGACCAGTACCGGACGACTGTCATCGACGGATCCTAACTTACAAAACATCCCAATTCGCACCGCCACCGGCCGCTTGATTCGCCAAGCCTTTATCGCGCCAGCAGGTCGCGTTATCTTGGCGGCGGATTACTCACAAATTGAGCTGCGTCTGATGGCGCATTTCTCAGGCGACAAAAACTTGACGCAAGCCTTTAACGAAGGTCTGGACATTCACGCAGCCACCGCAGCAGAAGTGCTAGGTAAAGAAGTCGCTGAGGTAACTGCGACCGAGCGCCGCAATGCCAAAGCCATTAACTTTGGTCTGCTCTACGGCATGAGCGCCTTTGGCCTTGCCAAACAGCTACAGATGAGCCGCGGTGAGGCGCAAGAATATATCGACATGTATTTTGAGCGCTATCCTGGTGTCAAAAACTATATGATCAACACGCGAGCCAGCGCTTATGAGCAAGGCTATGTCGAGACGATATTGGGCCGTAAGCTCTACACGCCCGATATCACTCATAGCAACCGCATGGTCAAGCAAGGCGCTGAGCGAGCCGCGATCAACGCTCCACTACAAGGCTCTGCCGCTGATATTATCAAGCTTGCCATGATTGCTGTCGATAAGGTATTGCCCAAAGATCAAGCCAAAATGCTGCTGCAAGTCCATGATGAGTTGGTATTTGAAGTTGATAGCGATCAGGTCGATGAAATTAGTCAGCTTATCACCGATGCGATGCAAGATGTGTTAACGACCACTGCGGCTGAAAAAGGCTGGCAAGTCGACTTTGCCGTACCATTACTGGTAGAAACAGATAGCGGCGCCAATTGGGACGAGGCACATTAATCGCCCAACGAAGATATCGCACCCGCTACGATAAATACTATCGAATTAGGGCGTGCTACTGTACTCATTTTATGGCGGACTGACTATAGTCGATTCTCAATAAAACAGATACATTATATGTCAACGTGGAACTGGTATAAATTTTCCTTACGGGCTGTGTCTACGCTGCTCGATGCTGCGTAAAATTTATCCCAGTCCCACTGTATCGTTTTTATACTGAACTCACTATATAGCATCTATTGCCATTGACCCACAAAAGGGCTGAGCGGCCTGCTTGGCCTCTTTCTGATTTGTTATTTGCTATCTTTTATTTGTCAGTATAGTTATCGCCGCCCTATAACCACATATCGATGCGCGTGACCGCATACGCCTTGTCAACTGTTGGGAAATCGGTCAATATAGCATGATTATTTTCCAATTTTGCCTACAGGCGACTATCTGCCATCATGAAACTCTCAAGCTTTACCACACCGACTCGTCATACTTTGACTTATGCCGCTTTAGCTGCGCTAAACCTATGCACGCCAGCGTTGGCTGATCATAGCGCCGCCATACCGGCAAAACATCAAGACACCGCCCACCCCTCATCCAGTCCTCAGGTCGGTGATGTCAATACAACAGACACAGCCTATCAACAGCTAGGCTATCAAGCGCGCACACCA
>NZ_JAPEHS010000133.1:0-3838 GCF_028823565.1 Psychrobacter sp. A3 | reverse complement strand
TTTTTGATACGCTTTTTTTATACTATGGCTAGCCGCCATCATGCATTAGGATCATATACCTTGCCTGCATGATAGTCTGCCTGATGCTCGTAATTACAAAAAAACAAAACGTTACTATCCGTCTCCATACTGCCAGCACTTGGCTGTGCAGTATTTGTCGTGACAGATGCAGGCTTGGTTTCGAGGACACCGCGGTACTCAGCCAAGCTATTGCCACAAAAGTCACAGGTGCGCGGCGTGACCACATCGCCTTTTTGCGGCATCATGCTTTTGGGCGGCCGCGGATACATAAACTTATAAAAGGCCCACATCACAGCCCAGATGATGAGAATCACAATAATCACAGCAAACACGGCGGTGCTCCTTTGAATACGGGTTCAGACATGATAAATGCAGCGCGGCAGCATCGCCCAAAAAGCTGGCAATATAAGGCCAACTTTTTTATGGGCTAAATAGGCTGATAGATGCGATATAAACCAGCAAAAACAGGCTGAGAACCTTTAACTATAATAGATATAGTCGTTACTAAATAAAAGAGATACACGGTACAAATTCGCTAGACTGGTACAAATTTTCTTGCGTGCGGTGCTGCGCCGATAGGTGCGGCAAAAAATTTATCCCAGTCTCGCTGTATTCTTTTGATACTGACCTGACTATATCTTAGCGACAACGAGCACTATAGCTGTAATTCACTGATATCAGCCACGGTCAAAAACAGCGCTCGTACTTGCTTGAGCAGCGCCAAGCGGTTGTTTTTTAGCGCCGCATCTTCACTGTTGACCATGACATCAGCGAAAAATTGGGTCAAAGGCGCATCCAGACTTGCCAGCGTTTGCAAAACTTGCGTATAGTCAGCGGTTTCTAGCAAAGGCTTGACCGCTGTTTGCGCTTGTTGAACAGCCTGATACAATTCTTGCTCAGCAGGCTCAGACAATAACGCCTCGTCGACGTTATCTGCCACGCTGACCTCTGACTTAGCCAATATATTTGCCACCCGCTTGTTTGAATCGGCAAGTTTTTCAGCTTGAGCCAGCTCACTAAACGCTTGTACCGCACGAATACGCTGATCAAAATCCAGCGGCATATGCGGCTGGATCGCTTGCACCGCTTGGATGGTATCGACGCTCACGCCCTGCTCGGTGTACATCGCCCGATAGCGAGAATTTAAGAAGCCCATCACTTGAGTAAAAGTATCACCCATTTTGGCAATCTTACTGCCATCACTGGTGCTATAGCCTTTAACCGCTTGCTCAACCAAAGCGGCAAGATTGATCGGTAGCTGTTTTTCGATCAAGATACGCAAAATACCAATGGCCGAGCGGCGCAGACTAAACGGATCTTTTGAGCCGGTAGGTGCTTGGTCAATGGCAAAAATACCGACCAGCGTATCCAAACGATCAGCCAATGCCAGACAGATACCAATCGGCGTCTGCGGTAATACATCCCCGCTAAACTTCGGCAAATACTGCTCTTGCAGGCTGGCCGCGACTGCCGCAGGCTCACCATTTAAGCGTGCATAGTAGGTTCCAGCGATACCTTGCAACTCCGGATACTCACCGACCAGCGAGCTTGCTAGATCGGCTTTGGACAAGATGGCAGCGCGCACGGTGTCTTCGACCTCGATATCGTGGCCTTGCTGCTGCATCAAGGTGGCGACAAAGGCAGCAAGCTTGGCAATACGCTCAGACTTTTCCCAAATCGTACCGAGCTTGTCTTGGAAAACGCGAGTCTTTAAGCTCTCGGTCAAAGCAAACAATGGCTGTTTTTGATCTTGCAAAAAGAAAAACTCGGCATCAGCCAAGCGCGGCCGCACGACTTTTTCGTTGCCTTCGATAATCTGGTTGGGATCTGTGGACTCAATATTGGTGATAAAAATAAAGTACGGTTGCAACTTACCTGCTTTATCGGTTAAGCAAAAATACTTTTGATCCGCTTGCATAGTGGAGATTAGCGCCTCTTGCGGCACTTGCAAAAAGCGCGGCTCAAAGCTTGCTCTAAGCGCAATCGGGAAATCAACCAGCGCGGTCACTTCATCTAGCAGCTCTTGCGGTACGATGGCGTCGGCATTGACTTCATCGGCCAGTGCTTTGACTTGGTTTTTGATGAGCATTTGACGCTTATCAAAATCGGCCACCACTTTTAGATCCGTTAGTAGCGACTCATAGTCGGTAGCATGAGCAATCTTACGATAGTCAGGGCTGTGGAAGCGGTGACCACGGGTTTGGTTGCTGGTCTGATGCCCTTGGATAGTGGCATCGATCACCGCATCGTCTTGCATCAAGACTGCCCACTGTACCGGACGCACAAACTCATCACGGCTGCCACCTGAGCGCATACGCTTGGCAATTGGCAGACTATCTAGTGCCGTCTGAAAGATGCTCGGTAGCAGCTCTTTGGTCGCTTGACCGTGAATGGTCTGCTCGTAGCCGACATAATCCCCTTTATCGGTGTTAATCGTTATCAGCTCGCTGGCTTCAATCCCTAAACCCTTAGCAAAGCCCATCGCTGCACGGGTTGGGTTGCCATCGCTATCAAACGCTGCTTTAATCGCAGGACCACGTTTTTGTTCGGTACGATCAGGCTGCTTGTCGCTAATTCCTATGATCTGAATCGCCAAACGGCGCGGTGCGGCAAAGGACTTGATGTCATCAAAACTGATATCGGCGTCTTGTTTTAGGCTTTTTGGAGGTAACTCTTCACACCCCAGTTCAAATAAAATAGTACTCATGGGATGCTCCTATTTGTCGTTGGTAGATTGGTGGTTGTTGGTCACGGCTTTATCGCCTGTCACATCGTCTGCTGCCGCGTCTTCTTCTGGTGCTTTTGGTAAATACTTATCGAGCGCCGCTTGGCGATGTTCTTCATCAGCCAATGGGAAGCCAAGCTTGGCACGCGCTTCGACATACCCAAAGGCCACTTTGCGCGCCAAGGTACGGACACGCAAAATAAAGCGCTGACGCTCAGTGACCGAAATCGCACCGCGGGCATCAAGTAAATTAAACGCATGAGAGGCTTTGAGTACCATCTCGTAGGCTGGCAGCGGCAATCCTTCGGCCACAAGCTTATCAGCCTGCTGCTCATAAAAGTCAAACATCTGCCCCATCATCGGCACATCGGCGTGCTCAAAGTTATAAGCGGACTGCTCCACTTCGTTTTGATGAAAGACATCGCCATAGGTCACGCGGCCAAACTCACCATCCGCCCAAACCAGATCATAGACGCTATCGACGCCTTGCACATACATCGCTAGACGCTCAAGACCGTAAGTAATCTCACCGGTGACTGGAAAGCACTCAATGCCGCCCACTTGCTGAAAATAGGTAAACTGCGTGACTTCCATACCGTTTAGCCAAATCTCCCAGCCTAGCCCCCACGCCCCAAGCGTTGGCGACTCCCAGTTGTCTTCGACAAAACGCACGTCATGAACCAGCGGATCGATACCGATGGCGCGCAGTGAGTCCAAATATAGCTCTTGGATATTGGGCGGGTTGGGTTTTAGCACCACTTGAAACTGGTAATAATGCTGCAAGCGGTTTGGGTTGTCACCGTAGCGGCCGTCTGTCGGGCGGCGTGATGGCTGCACATAAGCGGCATTCCAGCGCTCAGGGCCAAGCGAGCGCAAAAACGTCGCCGTATGAAAGGTACCGGCACCGACTTCCATATCGTAAGGCTGCAAGACCACGCAGCCTTTGTCAGCCCAATAGTTTTGCAAGGTTAGGATGAGATCTTGAAACGTCATCGGTTGAGAATCTTTCGCTTGTGATGTCATAGTTTGGATTGTCATAGTTTGGGGCATCTTAATAAAGCCACTGTGGAATGAGTATTATGAAATATTGAT
>NZ_JAPEHS010000132.1:0-4086 GCF_028823565.1 Psychrobacter sp. A3 | reverse complement strand
CTTTTTTTATGTTTGTTTGTTGACTCAATGACTTGGTATAGTTAAGCAAGCCACACCCTTTCCTTTTAACGAGCCACCCTTTTTCTAACTTTTAAGCTCTAGACTCAACGTACTCCCACTACCAAAATCAAACGCTATCTGTCTGATAGATAGCCACAAAAAAGCCAGCAATGGATGCTGGCTTTTTTGTGTTTGCAAGTTTAAAGTTGGCTACACACTGCTTATAGTCCGGTCAAATAAATAAGATATAGCGAAGCTGGAATAAAGGCTGGTATAAATCTTTGCCGTACCCGTCGGCGCAGGCTAACTTCCTACCAGATTTTATCTGATAGCATCAGCCACAACAATGCGACGACTATCATCGAACCCAATACCGTTTGAATCAAAAAGAACGCTTGGTGTTGACCGACTACCTTACTTAAGGTTACCCCTAAGGTACTGTACTTGATCGGCTGGGCATCAGTATTGCCTGTTCTGATTTGTTCTTCGTAGTAGTTTTGCAAGATATCCAAAAACCTGTGCCACTCATCCACACTCCAGCTATAGGGCTTAAACGGCATCAGCTTTTTCAACTCGGGGTCTCTTGTCATCCAGCGCTCAAGTGTGATAGAGCGCAGCGACCAGCTCGAAAAACGGCGCTCATCAATCGCTGAAAAACCCAAAATTTCCATGTCTTTGTGTCGCTCATCTGCCAACAAGCGATTTTTCAGATTGGTCAAAGCTTGCTCCGACCCCTCTACACATTGCAAAAAATATCCATTGCCATAGCAAAGGATACCAGTAATCTCATCCGTTTGGTTACGTTCAATCGCAATCTTTGAGATGTCATTAAGTGTACTGGGACTTGACAGACCAGTCGAAGTAATCCGGCTGATGTACACCAGCTGGCAAAGATCCGTCGTTACTGGATTTGTCGAATCATTGATTATTGACAATCCGCTTCTCCCTATATTTAGGTTAATGTAGTTAAAACAACCATACTAACGTTAAAAAAAATCTAGAGACAAGACAATTAGAAGCAATCAACTGGCTTGTTATATTATTGATTTTATAAGTGTTTATATCAATTGTATTAAGTTAGTTACATCATAGGCTAGTTTCGTCATTAAAGCAACCTATGTTTACCTTATAAGTTTGGTTATAGATAAATAATGATATATTAGTACGCCTTTATATTTACTAAAACAAATATAATAGAAGTATCGCTTTGTATTTTTTGCAGCGATAATATACGGTTGTATCAAAAAATCAAGGGGGTTAATAAAACTGATGGTTCTAGCGTCTACGTAAAAGCTACCAAGGTAAAAGCTATCAAATTTGTAGACTCAAGATAGCAGAGAGCAAGGCGGCATCATCAGGATACGTCAATTTGATATTTTGGCGACTGCCAGCCACCAAGCGGATGGGTAACCTCAGAGACTCAAAAGCACTGGCTTCATCCGTGATTGCTATCTGCTGTTCACTGACATGCTGCAGGACTTTTTGTAATTGGTCTAGTCGAAAGACTTGCGGCGTTTGTGCTTGCCATATATTGCTGCGATCAAGCGTTTGCGCAATATAAGTAGGCAGCCCCGCGTCTTGTACATAGGAGTGCTTGAGGGTATCAGCGACTGGCGTCGCTAAGATGGCGCCATACGGCTCATGCATCGCCGCCGTAATAACCTTATCAATATCACAACTGGGCACCGCTGGGCGCGCAGCATCATGGATCAAGACCAAATCGGTGTCTGCAGCACCTGACTGCCGAATGGCCTCCACGCCCGCCTGCACCGACTGCCAACGCTCAGCACCGCCAGTGGCGTACTGTACCGGCAAGGCAAAATTGAGCATTTGCGCGGTAGTGTCGTCAGCAGCGATGACCAACCAGCACTGCTCGATAAAGGCACTACAAGCGAGCCGCTCCACGCTATGCTGCAGCAATGTCTGGCCTTGAAACAAGGTATACTGCTTGGCCATAGACGCACCAAAGCGACTGCCGCGACCAGCAGCAACGATCATGGCATGTATGCGAGGAGTGGTATTCATGAGCCAAGGCCTATCAAAGAAAAATCACGGGGAGCCATGAGGTGGTGCTAAAAAAGGGGAAAAGATAAAAAGAGAGATTGAAAAGTGTCTGAATGTCATCGTGGTTATAATGATAATGACAAGACCAAGGTATCGCCAAACGACTGGGCTTAATGTGCCCGCCTTAATAACGACTGTGCGTCGTCGGCGCTGTGGATACCTGTACAAAGGTTTCATTGGGTTTGATGAGACCTAAGTCTAAACGAGCATGCTCTTCTACCGCCTCAAGACCGTTTTTTAAGTCATGAACATCCGTACGCAACAAGTTATTTGCTGATACTTGATTGTCATTTAAGCGCTGCTGCTCTTCGATTTGTGTCAGCAGTTTTTGATGCTCAAAATGGCCATTTTCACCCAGCCAGTACTGATATTGCAGACCTAAGAGTACTGCAACGGCTAAGGCAAGTAGCATAAATTGGCTAAAGTATTTCATAAAGGGTTTGCGCCAAACAAGACAGAGAGGATCAACACAGCTCAGTATGCTGAACGATACCGCAAAAGCAGCCTATCGTCCAGCACACACTTACTTATCGACTGTAACTATAAGAGCGTTTAGCCACGTAGACCAATGAACTCTTCACGGCCACGGTAGCTGGCGCGTACTTGCTGCTCGATACGTAGCAATTGGTTGTACTTCGCTACGCGGTCTGAACGGCATAGTGAGCCAGTTTTGATTTGACCGGCTGCGGTACCGACTGCCAAGTCTGCAATGGTACTGTCTTCTGTCTCACCTGAGCGATGCGAGATAATCGTCGCATAGCCATTTTTCTTCGCCAGATAAATGGCGTCTAGGGTTTCTGACAGCGTGCCGATTTGGTTAAATTTAATCAAAATCGCATTGGCAATGTGCTTGTCGATACCTTCTTGCAAGATAGCAGGGTTGGTCACAAACAAATCATCACCAACCAACTGAACTTTATCACCGATTTGCTCAGTTAAGTACTTCCAGCCGTCCCAATCTGACTCATCCAGGCCATCTTCGATAGAGATGATCGGATATTGACGCGTCAGGCCTACAAGGTAGTCTGAGAAGCCTTGGCTATCAAAGGCCTTGTTGCCCTCACCTGCCAAGACATATTGTCCGTTTTTATAGAACTCACTGGCCGCACAGTCTAGCGCCAAATGAATCTCTTCACCGGCCTTATAGCCGACCTGCTCGATCGCTTGCATGATGACAGTAATGGCCTCTTCGTTGCTACGCAGGTTGGGCGCAAACCCCCCTTCATCACCAACCGCAGTATTGAGACCTTGTGCTTTTAGAACAGACTTTAGGCTATGGAAAATCTCTGTACCTGCGCGCAGGGCTTCTGAGAAGCTGGTAAAACCAACTGGCTCAATCATAAACTCTTGGATATCAACGGTGTTGTCGGCATGCTCGCCGCCGTTCAGAATATTCATCATTGGTACCGGCATGGTCAATGATGTCTGATTGCGCAAGTTGGCAATGTATTGATGCAGTGGCAAGCTTTGTGACTTAGCAGCGGCTTTTGCCGTGGCAAGAGAGACCGCGAGCATGGCATTTGCGCCAAGGTTGTCTTTGTTTTCTGTACCATCTAATGCAATCATCGCATCATCAATGGCTTGCTGCTCGGTGACGTCTTTGTCCATAAGCGCACTACGGATCTGACTATTGACGTTGGCCACGGCTTTTTTGACACCTTTGCCCATGTAGCGATCTTTGTCGCCATCACGTAGCTCGAGGGCTTCACGTGAGCCAGTAGACGCGCCACTGGGTGCAGCAGCACGGCCGATAGTACCATCAGCCAAAATGACGTCAGCTTCGATGGTTGGGTTACCGCGCGAGTCTAAAATCTCACGGGCGCGAATGTCTTTGATTGCGGTGACGTTGGTGGTTTCTTCAGCGTACATAATGTCTGTTAATTCCTTTGGTCATGCCAAGTTTGTGGGATAAATAACGGCAACTAGAATACAAAAAAGATAAAATAAAATATCGTATAGCGCAGGTCAAAACCTATCTTGCCTACTTAGTATAATCGGCTGGGTTTGGACAAAACCAAGCGT
>NZ_JAPEHS010000131.1:0-4130 GCF_028823565.1 Psychrobacter sp. A3 | reverse complement strand
ACGCCGATACAGCAATAATGAAATGGCTGATCTTGTGCTTCAAGGTGCTCGGCTATTTGGCGAAAGGGTGTACCAGAGGTGGCGACATCAGACTGACGAATGTCCAGATGCGCATCAAAGTTAATAATGCCAATACGCAGCGGCGCATCGTTGTTACTGGTAGCATCTGCCTGCTGTAGCGCCTGCCACAATCCCAAAAAGCTACCATAAGCGATGGCATGACCACCACCAAGTCCGACGGGCAGGCCGCCTTGCTGGATAATGTGACTGACTTTATCAGCATAGGTTAATTGAGCTTGCTCAAGGCTACGCTCGGCAAAATCATCATTATCATGACAATGTATATCACCAGCATCACCCAGTAGCGTTGATAGTTGCCCATCAAAGCGTTGTTGTAACTCGGCGATGACGGGCAGCGCAGCAAATGCCTGACGAATCAAAGGCGGCGCCGCTCTGGCTCCCACGCGTCCTTGGTTACGTCTGACGCCTTGGTCACAAGCAAAACCAACCAGTCCAATGCGCTGGCCGTTTTGCTGGTTGTGTTGTTGACTGCTGCTATCAAAGCTATAAGGCTGCGCTATTTGATACCAATAGCGGGCGCGTGCAGACTCAAACGGCTCGGCACGTCCAGTCCAGCGGCTCATATCAGCGGCACTGTGGCTCACGGCTGTGTCAGGCATTGGTAGGCTCATCGCTGATTTCCTTTAATCCGTATTGCTTGTGTATAGTCGATCCGCTATAAAATAAGTACAGTGCGACTGGTATAAATTTTCTTTGCTTGCTGTGTGACTTCGTCACTCCAGAGGCTGCATAAAATTCATCCCAGTAGCACGCCATAAAAGCTGTACTCTTTTGATTTAGCACTTACTATAGAAGGATGCTATTTATTTAGACTCGTACCAATCGCTACGCAATGCCTGCCAATGCTTTGTCAGTGCGCCATCTAATACCAGCTGTTTTGCCGCTTCGATATCGGGGGCTAGGTAGCGATCTTTGTCATAAAAATTCACCTGTTCACGCAGCGTTTGATGCGCAGCCTGTAATGCTTCGGAAGTAGCAAGGTTATGATGGAAGTCAATCCCTTGACCAGCAGCCAATAGCTCAATACCAACGATGGTAGCGGTATTTTGCGCCATCTCATATAGGCGGCGGGCGCTATAGGTGGCCATCGACACATGGTCTTCTTGGTTGGCAGAGGTTGGGATGCTATCGACACTGCCTGGGTGAGCCATAGACTTATTTTCTGAAGCCAGCGCTGCTGCCGTGACGTGAGCAATCATAAAGCCGGAGTTTACCCCCGCATTTTCTACCAAAAATGGCGGTAAGCCACCTGATAAGGTTGCATCAATCAATAATGCCACACGGCGCTCAGACATAGAGCCAATCTCAGCGATTGCTAAAGCGAGCATATCTGCGGCAAAGGCCACTGGCTCGGCATGGAAGTTACCCCCTGAGATAGCCACTGGACCATCTTCATTGTTAAAAATAAGGGGATTATCCGTTACTGCATTGGATTCAATTAATAACGTCTTGCCTGCTTGGTTGATGATATCAAGGCAAGCGCCCATCACTTGTGGTTGACAGCGTAAGCAATACGGATCTTGCACGCGATCATCTTGCTCGTCATTGTGCGAAGCACGAATAGCACTGCCTTTAATCAGCTGACGATGCGCTTTGGCGATCTCTATCTGACCGTGATGACCACGCACCTCATGAATACGGGCATCAAATGGCGCATCCGAGCCTTTGGCGGCATCAATAGACATGGAGCCGACGATGGTGGCGGTCTCAAGTAAATCTCTTGCTAAGAAATAACCACGCAATGCCAGTGCCGTTGAGACCTGTGTACCATTGATAAGGGCAAGGCCTTCTTTGGCTGCTAGGGTGATAGGCTCAAGACCATGCTGCGCTAGTGCCTCAGCGGCGGGGACTTTTTTGCCGTCAACATAGACATCGCCTTCGCCCATCATCGCCAGCGTCATATGCGATAAAGGCGCAAGGTCACCAGAAGCCCCAACGGAGCCTTTGGCCGGAATGTTTGGCGTAATTTGATGATTAATTAAGCCAAGTAAGCTATCGACGACCTCGCGGCGGACGCCAGAGGCGCCTTGAGCGAGGCTGGCTACTTTCATCACCATAATTAGCCTGACCACGTTGTCTGGTAGCGCCTCACCCGTACCCACTGAGTGCGAGATGATCAGGTTGCGTTGAAGCAGTTCGAGCTGGTCGTCGCTGATACGGGTCTTGGCTAATAGACCAAAACCAGTATTGATACCATAAGCGCTCTTATCACGTGCGATGATGGTACGTACATCGTCATGTGAGGCATCGATTGCCTCATAAGCGCTGGCGGGTAAGGTGAGGTGGACAGGGTGATTATAGATATCACGTAGCATCTCAAAGCTTAGCTTACGTGGATGGAGAGTCAGGGTTTTGATAGCGGTCATAGGAGAGTCCCAAAGTTAAAAACAATATGAATAATATGCTTTAGTGTTCTGATTTACTTAATGGTATCGGCTCGGCGCTGATGCTGGAAGATGATGCGATTTAAGCCATCCAGCCTACATACATAGCAAAATGTCCGAACGCGGCTGCGAGTAGGACGCTAAGGGCCACACGCTCAAACCATATGACGATCATTTTGCCAACCGATAATGGAATTTCTGTTGCAAGTACACACGGAATCATGGCAGAAAAAAACAGCACGCTGCTAATCGATATCACCCCAGCGACGTAGCGTGTTAGGATATCTGTCTCACTGAGTAGTAGGGCTGGCAAAAACATTTCAGCGAGCCCAGCAGACATACCTTTAGCAGCCACTAAAGGCTCTGGCAAGCCGCCGAGCCACGTAAATGGATACAAAAGCAGACCCAATACATCAAACACCGGGGTGTATTTGGCTAACAAAAGACCGGTCAGCCCGACAGCAATAATCGAGGGCACAATGGCAGCAGCCATCATCAGACCATCGCGAAAATTGGACCATAAAATCTGTTTTAGGTCAGTTGCCTGACGCGACATCGCTAAGCCTAAATCAAAAGCGGCGGCCAGCCGTTTGCCACGGGTATGATCGAGTGGCGGGCGTTCAACGTCATTGTCAAAAAGGCTGATGGGCGGAATACGAGCGGTAATAGCGGTGACGATAAAGGTAATCACCAGTGTTGACCAAAAAAATACATTCCAAAACTCCATCAAGTTTAAGGTTTTGGCAACAATCACCATAAACGCTGCCGATACCGTAGAAAACCCAGTCGCAATAATGACGGCTTCACGCGCTGAGTATTGTTTTTGTAGGTACACACGATTGGTAATCAATAAACCAATAGAGTAACTACCCACAAAAGACGCAACGGCGTCAATAGCTGATGAGCCAGGCGTTCTCCAAATCGGTTTCATAATCGGCTGCATCAGCACACCGACCATCTCAAGCAAACCAAAACCCACCAAAAAAGCCAAGATTAATGCCCCAATAGGTACAATCATACCCACGGGTAATGCCAGCTTTTCAAACAAAAATGGCAGCATATCAGCTTCCATCATATAGGCAGGGGCGGTGCCAGTCATATACATCACCGCCAAAACCAAACCGATTATCTTAAACACGGTCAGGGTCTTGTGGGTGAGGTTTTTGCGCCATGAACCGTCTATGAATGGCTTGCTAACACCAAATATCATCAGCAAAAATAACAAGGTCACAGATAAAGTGTGTTGCTGAGTGACCAGATAAGTGGCCCCATGATCAAACAAAATCGTGCTTTTGTCACCGATGGTAAAGGGCACAAAAAACATCACCAAGCCAATAGCACTACATACGATTAGCTGTATTAGTGCGATGGGTTTGGATAGCAGCTTTTCAGACCGTAGGCTAGCAGGCGCTGGACTGTCTAGAGGCGTTCTAGGCACAGAGCTGCCTGGAGGCAAAATATCACGTTCAGACATATTATCGTCCTTGATAAAGTGTTGATGATGTCCTTATATCATCCGAGCATATAAGGACAGTAGCAAGCTATTTAATCATCGGCAGATGTAAACCATAGTCCTTGGCGGTTTTGATTGCCAGCTCGTAGCCGGCATCGGCATGACGCATCACCCCTGAGCCGCAATCATTGACCAGTACGCGCGCCAAGCGC
>NZ_JAPEHS010000130.1:0-4275 GCF_028823565.1 Psychrobacter sp. A3 | reverse complement strand
GGAACAATTTTAGCGATCAGCAGTGCCTATTTGCGAATGTTCAACACGCCCTAAACTTATCCTATAGTGCCTAACAAATCTAGATAAGACAGCAACTTATACAATAGTTCCACTAACAATGGATCTGTCTGCCATCTCATTAGCCATATTTAATGCTTGATACAGACTGGTAGCACTGGCACCGCCGCTCCCTGCTAAGTCTAACGCCGTGCCATGATCCACTGACGTGCGTATATAAGGCAGACCCAAGGTAAGATTGACTGTATCGCCAAATCCATGCGATTTGAGCACTGGTAGGCCTTGATCGTGATACATGGCGATGACTGCATCGCAGTTTGCTAAGTGTCTGGGGGTAAACAGCGTATCCGCTGGCATCGCCTCAGAGATATTGACCCCAGCAGCGATAAACTCACGCAATACGGGATTGATAATCTCCATCTCCTCCACTCCCAAATGTCCGCCCTCACCTGCGTGTGGGTTTAGACCGCAGACCAATATATGTGGCTGCATCAGACCAAATTTTTCTTGCATATCATCGATGACGATTTGTACCGTTTGCCGTACATTATTAGCGGTGATGGCAGCAGGGATATCCTTTAAGGCCAAATGCGTGGTGACAAGCGCTACTTTCATGGCTTGATTGGCGAGCATCATCACCACTTTATCGCAGCCGCTTTGCTGCATAAAAAACTCAGTATGACCGCTGAACATGGTGCCATCTGGCAATCTGATATCGGCATCGATCAGTGCTGACTTTTGTAATGGTCCGGTGATAATGGCCGCGATGGCTTTGTAGGTGGCCAATTGATGGGCAATCTCTAACTGCTGGGCGACCATGGTCGAATTGCGCGTATTAATTTGTCCACAAACGACGGATTGAGCACAAGGTGTATTTAATAAAATAAACGCATGGCCATCATGAGTATTCATATGCGTTTGCTGTGGCATCTGCTCTAAGAAATTATCAGCTGCTATGTCTAAATCGACAGTTTGCCAGCGCGGACAGCTTCGTAGTACGCCCGCTGCCAGCAACATATCAGCACGCTTTTGCAGCGCGGTATGATCGGCAGTGACCCATATAGGACGCGCAAAGTCTTGTAGCTTACCCTCAGCTGCCAGCATCAGCACGATATCCATACCGATACCAGCAGGTTCACCGGTGGTGATTAATAGCGGCAATTTTTTTTGCATAGTCAAAACCATCCTACATTTACATTAACACTTTAATTTAATTATATTTTTTATTAGAAAAATCAGATTTCCTCGTTAAGTCTAATCTTAAACATTCTCGCTCATCAAAGACGGTGTTTTTACAGATAATTATTTATAACGTCCGAAAAAAGGGCAGAATGTGTTAAACTTTCGCCTTTCATTGTAGCATTTACTAGCAAGCATTGAGACCACGTTTGGTACCTCTAGCATAACCGTGCGTCGGCTTTGTTTTGCTGCACTATTACTAAAATAAAAACCTTACCACATACCCATCCATACCTTTTTTATAGCATATTTATACCGACTCTTGACACATTAGGCACTCATGGCAGACAACGACAAATCCGACGACTTACTCAATCAGACACCGCCGCATAATATCGATATCGAAAAGGCGCTACTGGCCTCTTTGATGAGTATTGAAGAGGCGTACGACAAGATTGCCGATATCGTCACCAAAGACGACTTTTATGCGGGTCGACATCAATACATTTTTGATGCGATTGCCCATTTATCTGCCGTTGGCGAGCCTTATGACACTGTGATGGTCCATGACTGGCTAGAGGCACAAAAACTCCTAAAAAGTGCAGGCGGCGACAGCTATTTGGCAGATATCTTGAGTCAAAGCCCAGCGACCTTATTTAACCTCACCGCCTATGCGCAGCGCGTGCGTGAGCTCTCCACCTTACGCCAGCTAATTACCACTGGTAACGATATGCTGGCACTGGCATATAATCCAAAAGACCAAACGGTCAGTGATATTTTAGACAATGTCGAGAGTAAGATATTTAGCATCAATGAGCAGCATAATAAACGCGCCGAGCAGCGTGGGCCTGTCGGTATTACCTCAGTGCTGACCAATGTCATCGACCAAATTCAAGAGCTAAAATCCAACCCCGATGGCATGATTGGCTTACAAACACCCTTTGCAGAGTTGAACAATAAAACGCAAGGCTTGCAATCTGGCGACTTAATCATCGTCGCCGCCCGTCCATCTATGGGTAAAACCACCTTTGCCATGAACTTAGCAGAAGGTGTATTGTTTAATGAAGACCTGCCAGTGGTGGTGTTTTCTATGGAGATGCCCGCTGAGTCTATCGTCATGCGTCTGCTATCCTCTTGGGGGGCGATCAACCAAACGCACCTGCGCTCAGGCCAGATGAATGAAGACGAATGGGCGAAAATGATGAACGCCATTCAGCATCTACAATCCAAGCATCTGTACATCGATGACAGTACGGCGCTACCGCCCTCTGAGATGCGCTCACGCTGCCGGCGCATCGCCAAAAACCATGATGGCAAGCTAGGCGCTATCGTGGTCGATTATTTACAGCTGATGAAAGTCCCTAGCCTTGATGGTAACCGTGTGGGAGAAATCTCTGAGATCTCTCGTAGTCTAAAGGCGCTCGCACGTGAGCTTCAGTGTCCGGTCATCGCCTTATCACAGCTTAACCGTAGTCTGGAAAACCGCCCAAACAAACGCCCTATTATGTCGGATTTGCGTGAATCAGGGGCAATTGAGCAGGATGCCGATTTGATTATGTTCATCTATCGTGATGAGGTTTATAATGAAAACTCAGACCTCAAAGGCGTGGCCGAAATCATCATTGGTAAACAGCGTAACGGACCCATTGGCACCGTACGTTTGGGCTTTGAAGGCCAGTTTACCCGCTTTATCAACCTAACGCCTGAGTACTATCAAGGTGTCAGTTTTGAAAACGATGAATAACCCCAAACGCTCACGATTGAGCATTGAATAAGACCCAAACAAATCATCACAAACCCTAGCCAGTGCGATATCAGCGTCATTGATATCGCACTGGCTTTATTGCTTCACCCTCTTTTTATCAGGCGTCAGCCATTGTCGCCCAGTATGGCGAATACCTTGATACCCAGCTGCATTGAGATCATAATTATCCCATGAAAACGCTCAAACTACGCATCAAAGACAAACATGCTGCTCAGCTTAATATCTTGGCTGGGGCGGTCAACTTTGTTTGGAATTACGTTAATGAGCTTAGTTTTAAACATCTTAAGCGTACAGGCAAGTTTTTTTCAGCTTATGACTTGGCCGCTTATACCAAAGGCAGTGGCGAGTATTTAAACTTGCACAGCCAAACCCTACAAGCCATCTCTGAAACCCATGCTAAATCCCGTAAACAGTTTAAAAAAGCCAAACTCAACTGGCGCACCAATAACCCAAAAGCCAAGAGAAGAAGCTTGGGCTGGATTCCTTTTAAAAAGACAGCCGTAAAACACCTATCAACTCGTCAATCAGGCAAGAAAAGCCTTAAATCTACTATTCAGCTAAGCCTCGCTAAGGGTAAAAAGCTCACAATAGACCTATGGGATAGCTATAATCTCTCGCTCTACAACATCAACACCTGTGAGCTGGTACAAGATGCACGAGGCAGATGGTATGCCTGTATCACCGTTAAAGAATTTCCAAAGATTAAGTGCGGTACTGGCCAAGTCGGTATTGACCTAGGCTGCAAAGATTCAGCAGTCAGTAGTAATGGCGATGCTCTAACCACTAAGCTAACCCATCAATACGCAGAAAAACTGGCCATCGCCCAACGTGCTAAAAACAAAAAGCGGGTCAAAGCCATTCACGCCAAGATCAAAAATACCCGTCAAGATCTGATCCATAAATTCACATCAAAGCTTGTTAAAGCCAACAGCCTAATCGTTGTTGGTAAAATCAAATCAACATCATTCACTTCATCCAAACTGGCCAAATCCGTCTATGATGCTGGTTGGTTTGAGATTAAGCGGCAACTGGACTACAAATGCGCGAACGCAGGTTGCCACTATATCGAAGTCAATGAAGCGTACAGCACCCAAACCTGCTCGTGTTGCGGCTCCCGCCAAGACAGTCCGAAAGGTAGAACAGGGCTTGGTATAAGAGTATGGTTTTGTCGTTCTTGTAAAACGACCCATAACAGAGATGTTAATGGAGCAAAAAACATTCTCGCGGTCGGGCTTGGCCGTCTTTAGTAGGAATCCCCTCACTTTAGGGAGGGGAGGAAGTCAATCGATGTATTTGCTCATAAAATAAGTTGA
>NZ_JAPEHS010000012.1:0-46277 GCF_028823565.1 Psychrobacter sp. A3 | reverse complement strand
TTTGTATGTTTCAAAAAACTGACCTGCCAAAAACCGTTCGATAAGCATCGGATGAATATAAGAAGCACGGCATACCGCTGGCGTATTGCCAAGCTCTTCGGCCACGCTCTTCACCATATCGGTAACCAGCTGCTGACGCGCCTTGCTAGCAGGCGCGCTGGCTAAGATTGTCCGGCCTGCCGAGGTCTGCAGCTCATCATACAGATAGCTCGCTGCCAGCACACTGGCCATCCAAGTACGAAAGTCCTTTGCACTGTACAATCTGCCCGATGCAAGACCCTCCAAGTCCTCGCTGCTCGGCTGTTTGTGCGCCTCTGTAGCTGCACACAGATGACGGCGTAAGTAGTCATTGACATCGCTGCTATCCACAACTTGCTTGTCACCATTTTCATCTAAATATTTAAAAATCTGATACCCTGGCAGCTCACTACAAGCTTGCACAATTTCAATCAAGCGCACGTCTTGCAGCTCGATATGGTGCTCTTTGGCACTTTTGCCGACAAAGTCAAACGCCAGACCGTTATCCGTCTCGCTCACGTGCTTACTGCGCAGCGTACTCAGGCCATAGCTTTTATTCATCTTTGCGTAGCGACTATTACCGATACGAATGAGGGTAGTTTCCAATAACTTGACCACGGCGGCTAATACATTGGCGCGTGATAACGGCGCAGCTTCTAGATCTTTTTCGACTTGCGCGCGCAGCGTGGGCAACGCGGTCGCAAACCCGATCATCGCGGCAAACTTGGCGTGATCGCGTACGCGGTTCCACTCCGGATGATACAGGTACTGCTTGCGCGCTTTGTCATCGCGGCCTGTCGATTGCAGATGGCCTTTTTCGTCTTGGCATATCCACACCTCTGACCACATTGGCGGTATCACCAGCGCATCAAAGCGCTGACGCAGCGCCTTGTCTTTTACCGTCTTGCCTGCCGCATCACGATAGGTAAAGCCGCGACCCCAACGCCGACGGGTAAACCCAGGTTCATCATCGCTAACATAACGCAGGTTTGCCAAGCGTGCTAAATGTTCATAATCATGGCGTACATCTTGTGGGGTTATTTGCTGGTCTAACTTCGCCATAAAAAATACTCGATTGATAAAATAGACGCTTTAGCATAATGAATGGCGGTTTTTTTTGCTGTTTGTTTGCCACAAGCAAAGTGTAATACTGTGTAAATAGCCGTCCAATTACCATAAAAAACGCCAAGCATTTAATACTTGGCGTTTTTTATGGCTAGTGTCAATATGACGACGACAAATCTAAAAAGCTTTATTTACCATAAGTGCATAAATAAGCGGTCTCAACCTCTACCTTTACGCCAAACTTCTGATTGGCTTCAACGGTAAATGACTCGCCAGCATCAAAGGTCTGCCATTCGCTACTATCTGGTAGTTTAACGGTCAACGCGCCGCTCACCACACTCATGGTCTCAAATTCGCTGGTGCCAAATTCATACTCCCCAATCTCCATCACGCCGACAGTCGCTGGCAGAGTGGCTGTCTGAAAGGCGATCGACGTGACTTTATCGTCAAAATAACTATTTACGCTTGGCATAAATTTTCCTTAAGTAATGGTATTTAAAATGTGTTGATAAACCTTACAGTCCTGCTTTAAGGCTGGCTTCGATGAATTGATCGAGATCACCATCGAGTACCGCGCTGGTATTAAACGTCTCAACGCCAGTACGCAAGTCCTTGATACGTGAGTCATCGAGCACATACGAGCGAATTTGACTGCCCCAGCCGACGTCAGACTTATTGTCTTCGACCGCTTGCTGTTTTTCCATACGTTTTTGCATCTCAAGCTCATAAAGCTTGGCGCGCAGCATTTTCATGGCAGTGGCTTTGTTGCCATGCTGGCTACGCTCGTTTTGGCACGTGACCACCACGCCAGTTGGCTCGTGGGTAATACGCACCGCAGAATCAGTGGTGTTGACGTGCTGACCACCTGCGCCCGATGAGCGGTAGGTATCGATACGCAGATCGGCCGGATTAATATCAATCTCGACGTTGTCGTCAATCTCAGGCGAAACAAAAACAGCGGCAAATGACGTATGACGGCCATTGTTGCTATCAAATGGTGACTTACGCACTAGGCGATGCACACCAATCTCGGTACGCAGCCAGCCAAACGCATAGTCGCCTTTGATCTCGATCGTCGCTGACTTAATCCCAGCGACACTACCAGACGACACTTCGATGACCTCGACCTTAAAGCCATGCGACTCCGCCCAGCGCGTATACATCCGCAGCAGCATCTCAGCCCAGTCTTGTGCTTCGGTGCCGCCACTACCCGACTGAATGTCTAAGTAGCAGTTGTTTGGGTCCATCTCGCCGCTAAACATACGGCGAAACTCCAAGTCCGCCACACGCGTCTCGGCACTATCTAGCTCGCTTTGCACGTCCGCCAGCAGTGACTCGTCCTCTGCCTCGACCGCCAGCTCGAGCATGGCAGACGCATCTGCCAAGGTAGTCTCAAGCGATATCACCACGTCGATGACACCATCAAGCTGACTTTTTTCTTTATTAATCTTGGTCGCGCGCTCAGGATCGTTCCATAGCTCGGGATTTTCTAATTCCAAATTGATTTCTTCTAGGCGCTCTTGCTTACCATCGAAGTCAAAGATACCTCCGAAGATCCTGTCCTCGCTCAGATAAGTCTTTGATTTTTTCTTGATACGGATTGATTTCCATAAACAGTCCTGTTTTTTTGCTAAAAAATAAAGGTCGCACTCGGGCGCTATTTTAAATGAGATTTCGGTTACATAATGAATTAATTGTGCGCTGACTGGTAGCGGTTCATTGACCTGCCTCAATCGACCAATCTTCGACCGCCCAGCGATGCGCCAGCGCATGAGCATGCAGCGCGTCATCAGGAGACACGCAGACTGCGACGTCCGCCCATTCTAGCAGCGGGATGTCATTTTTAGAATCTGAATACGCATAAGTTTTTTCAAAGCGAACGCCAGCGAGCTGCTGCTTATTTAGCCACTTATCGAGGTGATAAATCTTACCTTCTTTAAAGTTTGGCTTGTCGGTGAGCTTGCCGGTATAGCGGGCGTCCTTTATCTCAAGCGGCGTCGATAATACATTGCCAGCCTCAACCCCAAAACGCTTTGCGATGGCAGACACCACAAAATCATTGGTCGCAGAGATTATCACCACATCATGCCCTTTTTCCACATGCTGACAGAGCACCTCCATCGCTTTTGGGCGGATGTGCGGCTCAATCTCAGACTTGATATAGTCTTCGCGTAACGCGTGTAGCCTCTCCATCGGTAAACTGCTCAAAAACTGGGCGACAAACTCATTGTACTCAGTAGCATCGAGCGTGCCTTCGATATAGTCCTGATAAAACTTTTGATTGGCTGTACGATATTCGGCCTCATCGACCAGATTGTGCTTGACGATATACTCGCCCCAAAGATAGTCGCTATCGACATCGAGCAAAGTATGATCCAAATCAAAAAGCGCCAGTTCTTTTGCTATCGGTTGTGCTGCCTGCATAATAAAACCTTATGGTGAGTGATAAAACGATGATTGGTAAAGAAGGGTTAAAAGTTGGTGACATCCTATCTTCCATGATTCGGTAATATTTCGTGAATACGACTGTTTAGCAAACAAAATTATGCTAACTTTATAATAAAAACAGAGAAGCTTATGAAAACGCCCAATCCCCAGTCCACCACCGCTCGTCGACCGAGACGCCCTGCCCGCTCTATCAAAGAGATTAGGCGGCGGCAACGAGGAGAGGATTATCAGTCTCCGATGGCACGTATATTATACGCGCTCTTGACAGCTTTGCTGTATGGCGCTGGCGGGTTGTTTATCGATCTTGCTATCGTCGTGATTCGCTCTTTATTCAATCTAGGCACGGGCGATATTTTTTGGTTGTTTACGCCTATCCTGCTGGTTTTGGGTGCCATTATTGGTTTTTTTGTCGGCAAAAACGCCGGTGCCGAGAGTGTCAATGCCTTACACAATCCGCAAGCTGGCAATAACGCGTATCTCGACGACTACTCTATACGCCATGATATCTTTCGAGGTCTGATGATCGGGATTGCTATCTTTGCGGTTATTTGGCTGGTCATGATGCTCATGACGTAAATACGCGCAACCACAATATCAGCGACGATAAGACGAACAACGGATAAAATGAGAAACGACAAAATGAGCCACTCATATCCGCCGTTTATTACTTCTTATCATTCAGGCATGGCTATTTCTTTGAGGCCAGTTTTAAACTTCTGACAGCGCTCACTATATTGCATGGCCGATAGTTTTAACGTCGCTGCTTGCTCATCCGTTAGGGTTTTCACCACTTTGGCCGGTGCGCCCATGACCAGTGAGTTGTCTGGGATTTCCTTACCTTCTGTGACTAAGGCTTTGGCACCGATGATGCAGTTTTTACCGATTTTGGCATGATTGAGCACCACCGCGCCGATTCCGATTAAACTATTATCGCCAATCTCGCAGCCGTGCAACATTGCCAAATGCCCAATCGTCACATAGTTACCTATTTTGACTTCTATACCTGCATCGGTATGGATGACGCTGTTTTCTTGTACATTACTATAGTCACCGATATGAATGCGCTCGTTGTCACCGCGAATCACCGCCCCAAACCAGACGCTGGCTTGATGGCCCAAATACACATCACCAATCACTTGTGCGCTATCAGCTACCCAGCCATGAAAGGGGCTAGCAAATTCAGGGGTTTTGTCTATATACTGGTAAATCATAACGGTTCCTTGTCCTACTAAAAAACGCTTCGGTTAATTGGTCGATGTTGCGGTTCATGATGTTACGACTCATTGTGGCAAAGACAACTGTAGAAATCCAGCGCTATTCATCGTAGCCGCTCGCCCATCTGGCCAACTTAATTCTGACAACTTGGCACAGCGCTTGTGCTGTGTTAAAAATCAGCTGGCTATCTGTGTCTATATTGTATATAATGCGCAAAATCTGTGCCTAAGCGAGCGGACATGATGCAAGTTACCTATTCACTACCTAGTGAGTTTTGTAGTTTCCATCGATAATGTCTTCTCGCTTTTTTGTGGGCAACTTTTGTGTGCAGCCTATATTTTTCTTGAGGTTTATTATTCCCAAGACCTTAAAAACAAAGGCTTTACACCGACAGCCAACCACAAGCATCGTCACAGAACTCACAAATAATAGCGGAGGCAAACCTTGAATTCATCGGCAGAAATACAAGCAATTTTGGCACTAGCAGACGGTACGATCTTTCGCGGTGTCAGTATCGGTAGCCTTGGTCATCATGTCGGTGAGGTGGTGTTTAATACAGCCATGACAGGGTATCAAGAAATCCTAACTGACCCAAGCTACGCGCGCCAGCTGGTCACCTTGACCTATCCGCACATTGGTAACACTGGCACCAACAGTGAAGACAGCGAATCTGGCAACACCCATAAAGTATGGGCAGAAGGTCTGATTATCCGTGATGCCACTATGGCAACCTCAAGCTTTCGTAATACCGAATCATTAACCGATTACCTCACGCGCAATGATACGGTCGCGATTGCCGATATCGACACCCGTAAGCTGACGCGCATCCTACGTGATCAAGGGGCGCAGCATGGCTGCATCATGACTCCAACCGAAGGCAACACCATCACCCCTGATGACGAGCAACAAGCCATTAAACTGGCACAAGAGTTTGCCGGTATCAAAGGCATGGACTTGGCAAAAGAGTGCTGCACTAAAGAAAACTTCGAATGGACAGCGGGGACGTGGGATTTGTCTGACACACTGCTAAACCGTGATGCACCCGGTAGCCATGATAGCGGTACAGGCGGCTTTTTATGACTTCGGTAGTAAAACCAACATCCTGCGTATGCTGGTCGACCGCGGCTGTCATGTGACGGTGGTACCAGCGCAAACGCCGATTGCAGACGTACTGGCGATGAATCCAGACGGCATCTTTTTATCCAATGGCCCCGGCGACCCTGCCGCCTGTGACTATGCTATCGACGCGGTACGTCACATCATCACCGAGACAGATATTCCGACCTTTGGTATCTGCCTAGGCCATCAGCTGATTGGTCTGGCCAGCGGCGCTAGCACCATTAAGATGAAAACTGGTCATCACGGTGCCAACCATCCTGTACAAGATTTGGCTACAGGGACGGTGATGATTACCAGTCAAAACCATGGTTTTGCTGTCGATGAAGACACGCTACCTGACAACGTCAAATCGACTCACCGTTCACTGTTTGATGGTACCAACCAAGGTATTGAGCTGACCGACAAGCCAGTATTTAGCTTCCAAGGTCACCCAGAGGCCAGCCCTGGCCCGCATGATGCTGCGCCGCTGTTTGATAAGTTCGCTGAGATGATGGCAGCTGCTAAATCTTAAGCGGCCAAAGCTTAAATAATGGATATTGACCCATAAATAATAAATATAACGCTTGAAGCACCGAGGGTGGTTCAAGCTACACCATATCAAACACGATAAGCTGAACTGACAATATCGTTATATTATAGATTACTCAAAATATCACCCAAACGAAGGTAGCCCTAACTATGCCAAAACGTACCGACATAAAAAGCATTCTTATCATTGGCGCAGGCCCTATCGTCATCGGCCAAGCATGTGAGTTTGACTACTCAGGCGCGCAGGCGTGTAAGGCGCTACGCGAGGAAGGCTACCGCGTCATCTTGGTCAATTCAAACCCTGCGACCATCATGACCGACCCTGTGATGGCCGATGCCACCTATATCGAGCCAATTACTTGGCAAACAGTCGAGCAAATCATCGCCAAAGAGCGCCCTGATGCTATTTTGCCGACGATGGGCGGCCAAACGGCGCTGAACTGCGCGCTGGATTTGGACAAGCACGGCATCCTTACCAAATATAACTGCGAGCTGATTGGCGCGACCAAAGACGCAATTGAGATGGCAGAGGATCGTGAGCTGTTTGACCAAGCCATGAAGCGTATCGGCCTTGAGTGCCCACGCGCCGAAACCGCTGAAACCATGGAAGAAGCCTTTGCTACCCAAGAAAAAATGGGCTACCCGTGTATCATTCGTCCGTCATTCACCATGGGCGGCTCAGGCGGCGGTATCGCCTACAACCGCGATGAATTTATCGAAATCTGCGAGCGCGGTTTTGATTTATCACCCAACCATCAGCTGCTTATCGATGAATCACTCATCGGCTGGAAAGAGTATGAGATGGAAGTGGTGCGTGACAAAAACGACAACTGCATCATCATTTGTGCGATTGAGAACTTTGACCCCATGGGCGTACACACGGGCGACTCTATCACTGTCGCGCCTGCGCAGACTTTGACCGATAAAGAATACCAAATCATGCGTAATGCCTCGCTTGCGGTACTGCGTGAGATTGGCGTCGAAACTGGCGGCTCAAACGTGCAGTTCGGTATTAACCCAGACACGGGCCGTATGGTCGTCATCGAGATGAACCCTCGCGTATCACGCTCGTCTGCCCTTGCCTCAAAAGCCACGGGTTTTCCGATTGCCAAAATCGCTGCAAAGTTAGCCGTTGGTTATACCCTAGACGAATTGCAAAATGACATCACAGGCGGCAAAACGCCAGCTAGCTTTGAGCCGGCGCTTGACTATGTCGTCACCAAAATCCCGCGTTTTAACTTTGAAAAATTCCCACAATCGGACAATATCCTCTCGACGCAAATGAAGTCAGTCGGTGAAGTCATGGCAATCGGCCGTAACTTCCAAGAGTCCATGCAAAAAGCCCTGCGCGGCATGGAAACAGGCTCAGACGGCTTTGATGAGCAAATCGATTTGACAAAAGTACCGGCTGACAAAGCGCGTTCTGAGATTATCAACCGTCTAACCATCCCAACGCCTGAGCGCATTTATTATCTGGCTGATGCCTTCCGCGTCGGTATGAGTGTCGATGACGTCTTTAATTACACCAAAATTGATCCATGGTTTTTGGTACAAATCGAAGACATCGTCAAAACTGAAGCACAGGTTAAAACCTTAGGCTTTGGCGGCTTAACTGAACAAAATATGCGTAGCTTTAAGCGTAAAGGCTTATCAGACCTGCGTTTGGCCAAGCTGCTCGGCATATCACAAAAGCAATTACGCAAAAAACGCTGGGATTTAGCCATTTATCCAGTCTACAAGCGCGTCGATACCTGTGCGGCAGAATTTGCCACCAGCACCGCCTACATGTACTCAACTTATGACAGCGAATGCGAGGCCAACCCAACCGATAAGAAAAAAATCATGGTGATCGGCGGTGGTCCTAACCGTATCGGTCAAGGGATTGAGTTTGACTATTGCTGTGTCCATGCTGCCCTCGCTATGCGCGAAGACGGCTATGAAACCATCATGGTCAACTGTAACCCAGAAACCGTCTCGACCGATTATGACACCTCAGACCGCCTCTACTTTGAGCCAATCACGCTAGAAGACGTGCTAGAGATCGTCCGTATCGAAAACCCAGACGGCGTCATCGTGCAGTTTGGCGGACAGACACCATTGAAACTGGCGCGCGCGTTAGAATCTGCTGGCGTAAAAATCATCGGTACCAGCCCTGATGCCATCGACCGCGCTGAAGACCGTGAGCGCTTCCAGCACATGATTCAGCAGCTAAACCTCGTGCAGCCATCAAACGCGCTAGCGACCAGCCTAGAAGATGGCTTGGTGAAAGCCAAAGACGTCGGCTATCCGTTAGTCGTTCGCCCATCATACGTCTTGGGTGGCCGCGCCATGGAAATTGTCTATAACGAAGACGAGCTAAAACACTATTTGCGTACCGCTGTACAAGCATCAAACGAAGCGCCCGTCCTATTAGACCGCTTTTTAGATGATGCCATTGAGGTCGATGTCGACTGTGTTTGTGACGGCACTGATGTGGTGATCGGCGGTATCATGCAGCATATCGAACAAGCAGGCGTCCACTCTGGCGACTCGGCATGTTCATTACCGCCTTACTCATTATCGGATGAGCTTTGCGATACCATGCGTGCGCAGACGGTAGCGATGGCAAAAGAGCTTGGCGTGGTCGGCCTAATGAACGTCCAATTCGCGGTAAAAGGTAACACCGTTTACATTCTAGAAGTGAACCCACGTGCCGCCCGTACCGTGCCGTTTGTCTCTAAGTGCATTGGCACCTCATTGGCGCAAGTGGCAGCGCGCTGTATGGCTGGCACTTCATTAAAAGATCAAGGCTTTACTACCGAGATTGTTCCTTCGTTTTACGCAGTAAAAGAAGCGGTCTTCCCGTTTGCCAAGTTCCCGGGGGTAGATCCTATCTTGAGCCCTGAGATGAAATCGACTGGTGAGGTCATGGGCGTTGGTAAAACCTTTGGCGAAGCGTTTTATAAGGCCATTATCGGTAGTAACGAGCGCCTGCCAGGCCTCCCTGTTGAAGGCGAAATCAAAACGGCCTTTATCTCGGTTCGTGATAGCGACAAGGCACAAATCGCCCCTATCGCGCGTCAGCTTGCTGATTTTGGCTTTAATATCGTCTCAACGACGGGCACGCAAAAGGTGCTCAGCGAAGCCGGTATTGCCAGCACTCAGATCAACAAAGTCACCGAAGGTCGTCCGCATATCGTTGATGCCTTGAAAAACGGCAAAATCGACCTTATTATAAATACTACCGAGGGCAAGCAGGCGCAAGAGGATTCATTCTCTATCCGCCGCAGCGCGCTACAGAATAAAGTGTTTTATGTCACGACCTTAGGTGCAGCGGATGCTGTCTGTAAATCTTATGCCATCGACTTGCCATTTGATGTCTATAAGCTACAAGATTTGCACGAGCAAGCAAAGGTGGTTGACGCGGCCCAATAATTTCAGTAGATTAAGCATTATCGTCAAGCAAATAAAACGCAGCGACAAAACGTGTCAAGCGTTTTGATACGACAATAATGCTTGAGAAGACGTTTACCAAGATAGACCCAAAAGCATAGTGGCTAAACTGCGACTATGCTTTTTATTATGTAAGATCACACGCGCATCTGCCCGTTGGTAAATGCGCCGACCCATGATCTTTTTAGCCTTTTCGTACCATGTATAAAGATCAGCAGAGCCAGTCAGACATGAGCAAGGACTACCCGTCGTAGCCTGCGCTGCGTTTGCCACCGCTCCTAGTATCTTTATGCTTGATACAATATAACTCTTTATATATCAAACCCATTGCAACAACACAGACACCATCTCATCTGAGGTGGTGTGGTGTTATTGGTTTAAGGAAAAAACATGCAACGTTACCCCATGACTCCCCAAGGACACGCGGCGCTAGAAGCCGAACTAAAACAGCTAAAAAGTGTCGATCGCCCTCGTATCACCGCCGCCATCGCCGAAGCCCGCGAGCACGGTGATCTAAAAGAAAACGCTGAATACCATGCGGCACGCGAGCAGCAAGGGTTTTGTGAAGCGCGTATTCGCGACATCGAAGCCAAGCTCGGCGCCGCACAGGTCATTGACCCGACGACCTTGCCAAACGATGGCCGAGTGGTATTTGGTGTGAGCGTAGTCATCGAAAACATGGATACCGAAGAAGAAAAACAATACAAAATCGTCGGTGACGATGAAGCGGATTTTAAAGCAGGCAAAATCTCTGTCAACTCACCCATCGCTCGCGGTTTGATTGGCAGGTTTGAAGGTGATGAAGTACGTATCGAAACGCCAAAAGGTATGGTGGAGTACGAAATCATGAAAGTCATCTATGACCAATAGCGCCCATTTTTATCTGCTTAGGGCGTGTTGAAAATACAAACATAGCACTGACAGAGACTATTTGTGAATGCTCAACATGCCCTAATAAGTAGCAGGTATTATAGACACCTTTTTTATAGCAGTTACACAATACCACTTTTATACTCAATTTGTTTTGCCGCATAATCATGACAAGTTTGCGTGCAAATCTCAAGTAAAGTGGCTCATTGATGCACTATTATTCAAAATAATGACGGCTTGATAGTTAAATAGCGCAGTTAAAGCGTGATTATAATTGACTGTCATCAGTACTCAATACCCCCGTTATTTGGCATGTATTACCGTGTCATTTAGCGGGGGTTTTGTTTAGGCCGTTACCTTTTGCCGCTTTATGATTGGTGATATTGACTGTTATTTTTTAAGGAGTCTTTTATGAGCTTGACATCGATACCTGTGGTTACTACCCACAAAACCATCCCCCAAAAAGCATCTGCAGCGATGGCGGTTTCTCTTTTTTTTACCGGCGCATTGCTTGCGGCCAACTTAGTACATGCTGCGCCTGAAGTGACCATCAACGCATCTGCTGGCAGTAGCACGACCGTCGTTGAGCAGTATGCTGATGGCAAAACAGCCACTATTACGGCAACGCCCAACGGTATTACGATGAAAGACGGTATGCCCTATGCGGTCACGCAAGTGACCACAGTGCCACGCTATACGGTGCACCAAAGTGGCAACGATACGGTCGTGACCCAAGGCCGCACCACGGTCACTAGCGTACCTGTCACCGAGCAGCTGACCCAAAAAACCAGCCGCGTCGATGTCATCACCGCTCCTACGACCACCGTCGTGACAAACCCGCCAGCAACGACGCAAATCGTATCCACCTCTGTAGATACCTTGCAATTGACGCCAACTTTTAGCACGCCTGGCATTGTCAATGCACAAACCAAGGTCATGAAGATATTAAAAAACAGCGACGGCCGCGAAATAGCCGTACCTGCCAACCATATCGCCCCAGGCGATGTGATTGAATATCACACCACCTATACCAATACCACCGCACAACCCGTTACTGACATCAATGCCATGGTATCGCTGCCAAATGGCGTGCAATTGCTGTCCTTAAATAGCCCGCTACCCACGCAGGCCACCACTGGCGGCGACAGCTATCAGACCATCCAGCAAGTTGGCAATACCGTGGTCATCAAAGAAAACTATTCTGGTCTTAAGTGGAATTTGTCTGACCTAAGCCCAAATGCTGCTCAGACCGTTGTCATACGAGCAAAGGTTCAGTAAAGATTATATTTTAGAGTCTGGTTATTTGATCACTCTGAAAATAACAAAAGGTCTTGCCGGTTCGTTTTATAGTCAGCAAGACCTTTTTATGACGTATCTTGCGACACTATCTGACGTGTTGTTTTGTATATTATCCTATAAATACAACGACTTAAGCCTGATTTTGCTAAAATACATACCTATAAATGATTTGGTAGATCACGCTTATGGCAGCCATCAATTATGAACGATTGCAAGGCAAGCTTAATATTTTAGCGGACGCGGCAAAATACGATGTCTCTTGTTCCTCCTCCGCTGGCACGCGCAAAAATCAAGGCGGTGGCCTCGGTGATGCCTCAAAGACAGGCATTTGCCACAGCTATACCGAAGACGGTCGCTGCGTCAGCTTGCTCAAAATTCTGCTGACCAATCACTGTATATACGACTGTGCTTATTGTACGTCACGTAAAAGCAATGACACCCCGCGCGCCGCCTTTACAGTGGAAGAAGTGGTGGATTTGACCATGCAGTTTTATCGCCGTAACTATATCGAGGGGCTGTTTCTCAGCTCAGGCATCTTTAAAAATGGCGACTACACCATGGAGCGACTGGTCGAGGTCGCCAAGATACTGCGTACTCGTGAGCGCTTTAACGGTTATATTCATCTAAAAACCATCCCTGGCGCGTCAAAAGAGCTATTGTTAGAAGCGGGGCTTTATGCAGACCGCTTGAGCGTCAATATCGAGATTCCTACCAAATCAGGGCTGGCGTTGCTCGCTCCAGAAAAATCTCACGACGAGCTAAAAGCGCCGATGCAGACGGTAAAAGAAGAAATCGTCACGATTCGTGAGAGCCGTAAAACCCATAAAAAAGCCCCCAAATTTACCCCAGCGGGTCAAACCAGTCAAATGATAGTTGGGGCTAGTAACGAAACAGACTTACAAGTGATTCAGCTATCGAGTCATTTTTATCAAACTTATGATCTCAAACGCGTCTACTACTCAGGGTACGTGCCGATGCTCTCTGACAATCGCCTGCCAGCGATAGGCACGCCGGTGCCCATGGTGCGCGAAAACCGCCTTTATCAAGCGGATTGGCTAATGCGTTTTTATGGTTTTGGCGCGCATGAAATCGTAGAGCCTGAGTCGCCATTTCTCGATTTAGACTGTGATCCAAAGCTCGCTTGGGCTATCCGTCATCGCGAGCATTTCCCTGTCAATATCCAAACGGCAAGCTACGAGATGATTGTACGCATCCCAGGTATCGGTACCAAAACCGCCAAAAAGATTGTGACAGCGCGTAAGTTTAATCAGTTGACCCTTTATCATCTCAAAAAAATGGGCGCGGCGGTCAATCGTGCCAAATATTTCATCGCCACCACTGGTAAAAACGAGCATCTCGCCCATCTGACCCGTGAGAACTTCCGCCAATATGTGCTGGCGCAAACACAGACCAAATATAAGGATCAGCGTAGTGGGCAATTAGCACTATTTTAAAAAGGAGCATATATGCTAGAGCTGGCCCTAAACACCGCGTACCCTGTTGGTCAATTGACACCCAGTATTGTGCTTTATGAGCCAAGTTTTGAAGGGTGGTTAAGTGCTGTCTTCTATGTTTATGCTAATAAATTACATGACGATGAAGCACTACAATTAATTGCCCAAGACTGTTATGTACCCTCATTGATTGCTCAAGCAACCAGCGTTGTGCCTAATGAGGAACATGCTGAGCGCGTGCTAGTCAAGCTAAACCAGCTGCTCGGCCGCTCAGGTATGCGCAACTTGCTGTGGGGGTTTTTATCAGAAAAAGAGCACATCGGCACAACATTATTTTGGGTGGTCAAATACGCCATCGATTATCCCAATCGCCATATCATGCAGGATGTCGGCAATTTGCATGTGCTCGAGCTGGTGCAAACGGTCAAATCTGTCGGCCGTGAAAAACACCGCATGGAAGCCTTTGTGCGCTTTGAGCACACCACCGATGATATTTACTTCGCTCGCGTGGAGCCGGACTTTAATGTGTTGCCACTCATAGGTGAGCATTTTCGGCAACGCTATCAAGACCAGCATTGGGCGATTTATGATATAACGCGCGGCTACGGCATTTATTACGACAAAAGCAACAGTACAGCCACGCGCCCTGCCGCTTTGCAGACCATCACTGATCTAGATGATGCCGTCCTGCGCCGCCCTGCCAGCATTCATAGCGCAGATGAGCGGCGCTATCAGCAGTTTTGGCAAGGCTATTTTACCAACGTCAATATAACTGAGCGCAAAAACCCACGCCTGCATCGGCAATACTTACCGCAGCGCTACTGGAAATACTTGAGCGAAAAACAAATACTACCCAATGCCGAGCATATCCAAAAGCGGCGCTAATGTTTTTTCGTTCCCATCCTTTATCTTCGTGGTTGAGTTTTTGCCACTTTTAACTGACAATAGCAACTTAATATTTGATTTGGTGACCCTCGCTGCTATGAAAGTGATGCGCTTATTATCGTCTTTAAAGCATGATGAATCCGAGCGCGGTATTTTTCATCTTGGCCGCGCCTTGGTCAAAAACGGTCACACCTCTATCATCGTCTCAAGCGCCGATGAAGAAAACGATCTGGTCAAACGTCTCAAGCGTGATGGCAACCATTATCATCAGCTGCACATGAACAAAAAATCGTGGCTGTCGTTGCTGCGCGTCAACGCCCTACGCCATCTGATCGAAAAATACGACCCCGATGTGATACATTTGCATTCGCGTACGCCTGCATGGATACTACATCTTGCCTTGCGCCGCGCGCGCCTAAAGCGCATGCCCAAGCTGGTGTCGACCATGTACGGCTTTTATCCCATCAATAAATATTCCCAAGCGCTGCTCGATGTCGACATCATCATTACTGTCTCCGATAGTGTCACCAACTACCTAAAAAAAGGCCTGCGCCGAGAAGACGCAGGACCCAAGGTCATCAAACGTATTTACCGCGGCGTCGACACCCGCCGTTACCCTTATCGGCACAATCCATCTGTCTATTGGCTACGGCATACCTTTGCCGAGTATCCTGAGCTTGAGCACAAAAAATGGCTGGTATTTCCCACCGTCATTGGTAATGAATATGGTCAAGAGTGGCTGATTGATATTTTGGGCAATTTGCAGGAGCAATTTCCCAATATTCATGTCATCATCATGGACGATGATTATAGAGATGGTGACGTGGTACACGAGGACTTTCGGCAGCGTACCAATACACTTGGGCTGGCCGAGCGCATCACCTACGTGGGTAGCAAGCGCAATGACATGCGCGAGTGGCTATCAGCGGCCAATATCGTCATGGCGCTCGCCAATGAGCCTGAGTCCATTGGTATCAACGCCCTACAAGCGATTCACCTAGGCACCCCCGTCATTGGCTGGGATCAAGCGGCATTCAGTGAGATATTACAGCCGTTATATCCCCAAGGGCTGGTCAAAAAGTACAATGCCAAGGCACTTTGTAAAGCGGTTCGCAATCAGCTAGAGAGTGTCACGCGCCCTGAGATGACCTCCAAATTTACCATGCGTGAGATGATTGAGGCGACTCTTGAGGTTTATCAATCACTGTATGACGCATCACTGGCTGAGGAGCAAGCGGCACAGGACGCCGCAGCGGTCAAACGAACCAATAAAAGCCTTAAGCAAGTAGCAAAATCCATTCCTGAGTCTACTTATGTAAAAATCGACCCAATCGATAGCCATACAAAAATTAAGCTGAGTAAAGAAAAACCCAAGCCGAAATCAGAAACACCGTCACAGTCACAGCCAGAATCAGAGCCGACCACTTTAGACTCAGACACTTTACGTTCAGACACTTCAAGCGCTAAGGCAGCAGACGACACAGTATCAAACAACAACCCACCATGATAGCAGCACTGACTTAGTAAGTCGTCGGCGTGTGCGCACTGACGATACGGGTGATACTGTCGCTTGGGTTAATAAAAGTATGCGGCTTCATCGTATCGATCACATAGCTGTCGCCTTGATTGAGCAGATAGGTGGTCTCTTCGACACGGATCAAAATCTTGCCTTCAATAACCGTGCCGATCTCCTCGCCCTCGTGGGCGATTTTTTCTTCTGTCGAACTATTAGGCTGATAAGTCTCAATCAAAAACCCCAAGTTTTTTGTGGTGCTGCAGTTATACACTTGTTTTAGCGACACCCGACTACCCGCCTCACTCAGCTCTAGCAAGTCTTTTGGTGTGACCACCACACGGGCTTTTGGCTCTTTCCACTCATCACTAAAAAACGTGGTCAGATCAGAGCCAAGCACAGTCAAAATCGCCTTTAGCGTATTGACCGCTGGGCTAACTTTGTTGCGCTCTATAGAGCTGATAGAAGTATTGGTCAGCCCTGCCAGCTTGGCCAGCTTGCGCTGTGAGTAGCCTTTGGCCAAGCGTAATTGGTTGATTTTTTTGCCGATATCTTCTTCAACAGACGCCTCTGTCTCGGCGGGCGTGGCGCTCGGCAGACTATCGTCTCCTGCGTCATCATCGCTGCAAACACTGTCGTCATCGCCCCCCTTATCATCACCTTCATTATTGACTCCTTTACTGGTATCGACATCGTTATTCGCCTCATTATCGGTATCGGTACTGGCGTCACAGCTGGCATCAGGGGTGTTGGTATCTCTATTATCTTCTTCGTTATTCAGTGCGTTGTTTGCTGGCATAGTGAATAAATTCCGTGAATAGAAACTTGGACAAGCTGTCTTTTTCATAGTTTAACTCAGGATGCCACTGCACACCAATCATAAATGGATGCTCAGATAAGCTTATCGCCTCGACTAGGCCATCAGGTGCCAGCGCCTCTACCAACAAGCGCTCACCGACTTTATTGATGGCTTGTTTATGCAAGGAGTTCACATGCCATTTTTTGCCAAACGCCGCCAGCCTACCTGCAGGCTCGATGATGACGTCATGGACGGGCTGATACTGCACTTCGAGCGGCTGACTGCTGTCCTCTAAGTGCGGCTCATAAAACCCTTTTACCTCGCGCCAATCAGGGTGAAGTGTGCCTTTAAAATGAACATTCATCTCTTGCAGACCACGGCACACTGCTAGCAGCGGCGTGTTTGTCTTGTCGGCGTAGGCGAGCAGCTTAAAACTCAGCTCATCGCGCCCAAGATCTTGCTTGGCTTCACGGTGCGTCGCTCCGTACCGCGTCGGCGCCACATTGCTATAACTGCCCGTCAATAAGATCCCATCGACCATAGCCAATAACGCCTCAAAGTTGCTGCTGTCCGCTGCGGTATTGGGAAGTAAGATGGGGTTGCCGCCGTAGAAGTTTACCGCATCGATGTATTTTTGATATACCGCTTGTGAGGGCTGACCGTCGATCATTTTGTAGCATGACACGATGGCGATAATCGGTTTGGCGTTTTTCATAATTGCGTTCCTTTGTCCGTCGCTTTATCTAGGCAGATACGCTCTCTTGCCTGATGCAATCCTTTGTTTAGCTAAAATCTAACACAACTTCTCATAAAATGTAAACTATAAAACTCAATATAGGATGTATTAATATAAAAACCATCAAAATTATTGAACAACTATAGTTTTCATACATATATTGGAAGTCATCAGCAACGGAGTAATCACAACCGCAGTAACAATAAAATTCATAGGAAGAATAGACATGACGACAACCAATGGAATGGTCGAATCTGACAATAACACCGAATACGTTTATGTGGCCGCTGGTGACATTAATGGTTTACTTCGCGGGAAACGCATTCCTTTTAATCAGATGGAAAAAGCAGAAAATGGTGCGATACGCTTACCGCTGTCGATCTTAGGCGTCGATATCTGGGGTGCTGATGTCATCGAATCCTCTCAGTGCAACGGCGATATAGACGCCATTGCTCGTCCTACCGGCCGCGCCGCCTACCCGTTACTCAACACCAGCGCCCCGTCAGCGCTACTACCCGTCTGGCTATACACCGAAGACAATGAGCCTTATTATGGTGACGCCAGACATGTACTCGATCACATCAGCAAAAAATTCAAAGCGCTGGGCCTGACGCCGGTGATGGCGACAGAGCTAGAATTTTATTTGGTCGACTATACCGAAGGCGAAACCCCCAGACCGCCTATCAGACCCAAAAGCGGCCTACGTCTCAACAAAACCTCCATCCTCAGTATCAATGATTTGTTGCAGTTTGATGAGTTTTTAGATGAAGTCTATGCCCAGTGCAAAAAGCTTGATATCCCTGTCGATGCCGCCTTGGCCGAAAACGGCTGTGGTCAGTTTGAGATAAACCTACTACACGTCGACGACCCATTAAAGGCCGCTGATGATGCGATATTGTTTAAACAAGTGGTCAAAGCTGTCGCCGCCCGCCGTCAGCTGACAGCAACCTTCATGGCAAAACCGTTTGGCCTACAGTCCGGCAATGGGTTTCATGTACATTGCAGCTTGTTGGACAAGGACGGTAATAATATCTTTGACGATGGCACAGATGAAGGCTCTGACATGTTGCGTCATGCGGTCGCAGGCCTGCTCAAAACCATGGCCGACTGTACCCTGCTCTTTGCCCCGCACGTCAACTCTTATCGCCGCTTCACCCCCGGCACCCTTGCCCCCAACAATATCTCATGGGGCTACGAAAACCGTACAGCCGCAGTCCGTATCCCTGGTGGCGATACAAAAGCGCGCCGTATCGAGCACCGCGTCTCTGGCGCTGATGCCAATCCTTATCTGGTTTGTAGTGCCGTGCTCGCAGGGATGCTCTATGGTATCGAAAACAAGCTGGCCGCGCCTGAGTCTATCAACAGCATCACCTATGACGATACGGAGCTCAAGACCCTACCCCTAGATTGGTTATCAGCCATTCGTAAGTTTGAAAGTAGCGATATCATCGACTCTTTGTTTCCACGCGAGATGATCGAACTATTAATCGCGGTCAAAAAGCAAGAAGCCAAACGCTTCGCCCAGCAAGTCACCAACCTTGAATACCTCACCTATTTACAGGATGTCTGATATGTCAAATAGCAACTTAAATGCTCATGCAGCAATGCCACAAAACTTGCCATCCAACAACGCGCGCAATATTCCGCATTATTCAAATCAAGGCCAATACCCTGACAGCTATTATGCCGCCAGTCGCAACCCAAAGCCGGACAGACCGACGCTCAAAAACGACATTCAAGCAGAAATTTGTGTGGTGGGCGGCGGCTATAGTGGCCTATCAACAGCGCTGCACCTCATCGAGACCGAACATGAAGTCGTCGTCCTCGAAGGCGCGCAAATCGGTTGGGGTGCCTCAGGGCGCAACGGCGGTCAGATCGTCAATGGCCTAAACGCCAGCCTACAAAAAATCAAAAAATCCTATGGCCAACAAAATGCTGACTTCGTCGGTCAGCTGGTGACTCGCGGTGGCCAAATCATTCGCCGGTTTGTCACTGATTATAATATTGACTGCGATTTAAAAGAAAAAAACATCTTTGCCGCCCTCAATAGAGGCCAGCTAAAAGACTTACAAGAGACGCATGCCCTTTGGGAGCGCCACGGTATGCATGATCGTGAAATGCTAGACAAAAACGGCATTCAACAGCATATCAAAACTGATGCCTATGTCGGCGGTGTCATCGACCACTCAGGCGGCCATTTGCATCCACTCAACCTCGCCCTCGGTGAGGCGGCAGCAATCGAACAAGGCGGCGGCACCATCTACGAAAACACCCTAGTGGTGGATATTGAGTATGCCGATGACCACATCAAAGTCATCACCGAGTTTGGCTCAGTGACCTGTCAGCAGGCGGTACTGTGCGGCAATGCCTATCTAAATAAAGTCATTCCAAAGTTGACGGACCGCGTCATGCCGGTCTCGACGCAGATTATCGCCACCGAACCGCTAGGAGAGCTGGCCGATCAGCTGCTACCGACCGATGTCTGTGTCGAGGATGTGCGCTATATTCTTGACTACTATCGCCTCTCAGCGGACAAACGCATGCTGTTTGGAGGCGGCACGGTCTATGGCGGCCAAGACCCCGCCGATATCACCGCCAAAATCCGCCCAAATATGAACAAAATCTTCCCAGAGTTACGCGATGTCAAGATTGACTATGCGTGGAGCGGCAACTTTGCCTTGTCGTTTTCGCGAGTGCCGCAGATGGGCAAACTACATGAGCGGGTATTTTTTGCTCATGGCTATAGTGGACATGGCGTCACAGGCTCGCATCTGTTTGGACAAATACTCGCCGACGCCATCAATGGCAAAACCAAAGAGTTTGATACTTTTGCCAAAATACCTTGGATTCCCTTTCCTGGTGGCCGCGCCCTACGTGTGCCCTACTCTGTGATGGGCTCTTGGTGGTATGCGCTAAAAGACACCACAGGCTTATGATGGTATCAATCCCTTGACGTGTACTCAGCGCCTCAAGACGAGGTACTTATCAAGCGTCAGTCTCGCTTTTTGAGTCACCCGTTTTCGCGTTTGGTCTATTGCTACACCCCCTTATCATAACAACGGATTGTTGTGATAAGGCTTGGTAGAAAGTGGGTTTGCCTGCTGTCTACTGGGCGTCAATCATAAAATAGAGCTTGTTCTATCAAACAAAGTTTTACAGGGAGCGTAAGTATGAACATGAAACTCAATGATGCTGTCGAGGGGCAATATCATAACAAACGAGTCTTTATTACCGTCATCGCCGCAGTCGCCATCTATCTGGCGTTTGCTTGGTTATCGTCCAACCACGACCCAGGCGAGTCTTGGGGCGCGTTGTCTTTATTACCCACCTTGTTGGTACTCATCACCGCTATCGTCTCTAGACGGCCATTTGAATCCATGATCGCAGGCTGTGTCGCAGGTCTTGTGATGCTCAACCCCTTCGATCTGGTATCGCCGTTTGCTGATAATATGTCGATGGTCTTGGGTAATGAGACCATTATTTGGATTATCTTAGTTTGCGGCTTGATGGGCGGGCTGATTCAGCTCCTTGAGATCAGCGGCTGTCTCGATGGCTTTAGCGAATGGCTCCAAAAAATCATCAAATCGCGGCGGCAGTCTTTGCTTGCCACCTTTGCCCTTGGGGTGATTGTTTTTATTGATGATTATCTCAACTGTCTGGCAGTATCGACATCAGTCAAAAAACTGACCGACGCCTATAGCGTCTCACGCGAAAAACTGGCTTATATCGTCGACTCAACCGCTGCGCCCATGTGTATCATCGTCCCTATCTCTACGTGGGCGGTATATTTTGCGGGTCTATTAGAAGAAAATGGTGTGGCAGGAGATGGCAAAGGCATTGGGCTTTATATCAGTGCAATTCCGTATATGGCCTATGCTTGGTTTGCCTTACTTATCGTGTTTTTGGTGGCGTATGGTGTCCTTGGCAATTGGGGACCGATGAAAAAAGCCGAGGCGCGTGCCAAAGCAGGCAAGCCTGTCCCAGAGGATTTTGTAGAAGAGCAGCTGGTCTCAAACGTCAAAGCCAAGCGCAAGCTATCATTTAAAGCCAATATCATGAACTTTGCCTTTCCCATGATTTTGCTGATTATCTCGACCGTTTATTTTGAGATTGATCTGCTGCGCGGGGCATTATTGACTTGTTTTGTGACCGTTATTCTCTACTGGGTGCAGGGTATTTTGAGCTTTGAGACCCAGATGGAGGCGGTATTTAAAGGCTTTAAAGTCATGCTCTACCCTCTCTCGACCGTCATTGGCGGGTTTTTTCTAAAAGCCATCAACGATGAGCTTGGCATGACCACGTATGTGATTGAGGCCATCACCCCTTATATGACGGTTGTTATTTTCCCTGCGGTTATCTTTGCGGTTATGGCGTTTTTGACCTTTGCCACCTCATCAAGCTGGGGTCTATACGTCCTTGCCATGCCAATTGTTTTTCCGATCTCATTGGCCTTAGGCGTCAACACTCCGCTTATGATCGGCGCGCTGCTGTCTGCCTCATCATTTGGTAGTCATGCTTGTTTCTTTAGTGACTCCTCATTACTCGCCGCCCAAGGCGCTGGCTGCTCACCCATGCAGCATGCATTTACCCAGTTCCCTTATGCGATGCTCGGCGCGGTATTATCTGTCATTACCTTCTTAGGTTTGGGCATTATGATGGCGTAAGCTTGGCTGCCGAGCAGGCAATATACGAGCGATACCGGACGATACCATGTTAAGTACTGCGCGATGCAGACTGCTCGGCAAATAACGGACAAGTGGGCAAGGACGCTTAGGTCATTGCCCATTATTTACCACTCTGCCGTTAGGATTGGCCCTCGAGGTAAGCGCTGCCTAGCGACATGGGCCCAAAATGGCTAGATTTGATACTAATCTAATTGGATACTAACAAGGAATAAAAATATGCGTACTGTTACCGTTGCGGCCACTCAGATGACTTGCGGCTGGGATATACAACAAAACATCGCCGCCGCCACCGATTTGGTGACCAAAGCGGCCAACGCTGGCGCCAATATTATCTTGCTACAAGAGCTATTTGAGACGCCTTATTTTTGCCAAGTACATGACTTTGATTATTTTAAACTGGCAAGCTCAGTCGAAGATAACGCCGCTATCACGCATTTTAAAAAACTGGCCAAAGCGTTAGAAGTGGTGCTACCGATTAGCTTTTATGAAAAATCGGGCAATACTTTTTTTAATAGCGTCACCATCATCGATGCCGATGGCGAGATACTGGGCACCTATCGCAAAACCCACATACCAGACGGTATCCCTTATGCCGAAAAATTTTACTTCACGCCTGGAGATACAGGTTTTAAAGTCTGGGAAACCAAGTACGCCAAGATAGGCGTCGGTATCTGCTGGGATCAGTGGTTTCCTGAATGCGCGCGCAGTATGGCGCTGATGGGTGCCGAGATTTTGTTTTATCCGACAGCGATTGGTGATGAGCCCACACTGGGCATTGACTCAAAAGGGCATTGGCAACGCTGTATGCAGGGGCATGCGGCGGCCAACCTAATGCCTGTGGTGGCCGCAAATCGTATCGGCACAGAGACCATTCGCCAAAATACTCATGACAGCACTCTGCAATTTTATGGTAGCTCATTTATCACCGATGGGCGCGGCGAGATTATCCAAGAAGCATCAACAGATAACCAAGAGGTCATCACAGCAACTTTTGACTTAGATAAGCTGGCAATCGATCGCCGGCAATGGGGCGTGTTTCGTGACCGCCGCCCATCGATGTACGCCACCTTGCTCACACATGGCTAATGGCATACTGGCTCATAAGACTGTCATAAGATTGCAAACTGATTTGCCTGAACCCGAGGTACGTTTATATGTCATTATCTTCCAATTTACTAATCACAGACTCTATGCCGCAGCAAGACGGCTTTTTTATGCCAGCAGAGTTTGCGCCGATAAAAAAAGTCTGGATAATCTGGCCATACAGGGCCGATAACTGGCGGCAAAACGCGGCTCCGGCGAAGGCCGCGTATGCCGATGTCGCGCAGGCGATTCGTAAATTTTGTGACGTCGGCGTATTGGTCAGTCCTACTGACTATCTCGCCTGCCGCGCACGCTTACCCGCCGATATCGAGGTCATCGCTATGCCCAGCAACGACGCATGGGCGCGTGATATCGTGCCGACGTTTTTGCTCAACGATAAAGGTGAGCTGCGCGCTTGTGATTGGACCTTTAATGCTTGGGGCGGTGACTATGACGGTCTATACTCACCTTGGGATGACGATGACAAACTGGCCGCACGCCTGTGCGAGTATCTAGATATCCAGCGCTATCGTACTGAGGGATTTGTGATGGAGGGCGGCGCGTTTCATGTCGATGGTGAAGGCACGCTCTTGACGACTCGTATGTGCTTGCTGAGCGCTGGACGCAATCCGCAGCTCAGCGAGCGACAAATCGAAGACCAGCTAAAAGCATATCTGAATGTACAAAAAGTGCTGTGGCTCGATGACGGTATCGACCCCGACGAGACCACCGGCCATATCGACGATATCGCGTGCTTTGCCCGTCCCGGTGAGGTGGTTTGTCTATACACCGACGACCCTGAGCACCCCTTTTATGAGGCGACCCAAAAAGCCTATCAGCAGCTATCTACGATGACGGATGCCAAAGGCCGACGCTTGACGGTACATCAGCTGTGCTGCACCAAAGTACCTGTCACCCTACCCGATGACTATGAGATTGAGCAATCTGACGATGCCAAAGCGCGCCATGCAGGCGATGTCTGTATCGCCTCGTATGCCAATTTTTTGATCTGCAATGATGCCATTATCGTGCCGCAATATGATGATGTACATGACAGCTTGGCCATTACTCAGCTTGAAAAAATCTTTCCGCAGCATCAGGTAGTAGGCGTACGTACCAAAGAGATTGTCTATGGTGGTGGTAATATCCACTGTATTACCCAGCAGCAACCCAAATGCCTTGCTTAAACAGATAAACTTAAGCGACTAGGCAAAAAACCTAAACGGATTTTAACGCTAACTAAGGAATATATATGAGCGACTATCAAGTAAATAACCCAGCCACGGGCGAAGTAGAAGCCACTTATCCGGCCGCCTCTGAGCAAGACATCCAAAACGCCATTGAGCAAGCCGATAACGCTTATAAAGACTGGCATCAAGTGTCATTTGACGAGCGCAGCGCTTTATTGCACAAGGTCGCTGATCTGTATCTTGAGCGCCAAGATACGCTGGCGCGCATCGTCGCCACAGAGATGGGCAAACCCGTAGCGCAGGCCAAAGGTGAGATTGGTTTGGTGGCTGAGATTTATCGCTACTATGCCGATAATGCCGAGCAGCTACTTGCGCCAAGTATCATCGAGGTCGATAGCGGTCACGCCTCCGTCGAGAAGCACCCTGTCGGGGCGTTACTTGGCATCATGCCGTGGAACTACCCTCATTATCAGGTCGCGCGATTTGCCGCACCAAATCTCATGGCGGGCAACACCATTATCCTAAAGCACGCGCCGCAGTGCCCCAAAACCGCAGAAGCCATCGTCGACATTCTAAAGGACGCAGGCTTGCCTAAGGGCGTCTACAACAATGTGTTTGCCACCAACGAGCAAGCCGCCACTATTATTGAAGACGAGCGCGTACAAGGCGTCTCGCTGACAGGCTCTGAGCGCGCAGGCCAAGCGGTCGCCAAAATAGCTGGCGGCGCGCTCAAAAAAGTCGTCTTAGAGCTTGGCGGCTCAGATGCGTTTATTGTCGCGGCCGATGCCGATATCGAGCAAGCCGTCAAAGGGGCAATCTCAGGGCGGTTTGGCAATACCGGACAAGCCTGTAATGCAGCCAAGCGCCTGATCATCATCGAGTCGGTCTTTGACAAGTTCGTTGAGGGCTTTACCAATGCCGTCCGTGACATGACACTGGCAGACCCCCTTGATGAGCGCACCTTTATCGGCCCAATGTCCTCAAAAGCCGCCGCGACCAACTTACAAGCACAGTTAGACAGCGCCATCAAAGCCGGTGCCACGGTACTGGTTGAGGGTGGGATGATCAAAGACAAACCCGGCGCATGGTTTGCGCCTGCCGTTCTGACTGATGTCGATGAGTCGATGGATGTCTACCGTGAGGAGTTGTTTGGTCCTGTGGCCGTCGTCTATAAGGCGCGTGATATCGAGCATGCTATCCAGATCGCCAACGACGTGCCATTTGGTCTTGGCGCTTCTATTCAGACGCAAGATGCTGACTTGGCTGCTGATATCGCCGACAAGCTAGATGTCGGTATGGTGACCATCAACGCCCCTTCTGGTAGCGAGGCAAATACGCCATTTGGCGGGGTCAAACGCTCAGGGTTTGGCCGCGAGCTTGGCACGCTGGGTATCACTGAGTTTTTAAACCATAAGCTGATTCGTGACAAGTCTTAATGCACCTTGGCCACGCCCAATGACAAAATAGCAGCCTAACATGAACTGTCAGGCTGCTGTTTTGGGCGATGAGAAGCCCGCGGTTTTAAGCTTTCTTTCTATTTTCAGAGCGGCTCTCTTTACCGATCTTAGCGTTTAGGCGGGTTGTCCTTGAGCCACAGTTGGTTGACAATCTTTAATTGACGCAACTCTTCTGTCATGATCGACTCACTGATACCAGGGTATTTGATACGTGCATAGCTATATAACACAATGCCCAGCACCGTCCAGCCAAGGAAGATCCACCACTCAACTGCGGTCAGTGCTGATGGCATGCCTGGCATATATAGCATCAACAGACCAATGCTCAGCGCAATCGTCACCATACCGACCAGCTTACCTGCCGGTATCTTAAATGGACGTACCATATCAGGCTCGCGGTAACGCAGCACCAAAAAGGAGATCGCCACACAGCTATAAGCGATGACAATCCCAAAACCGCCTGCATCGACGATCCATACTAGCATCTTGCGACCAAATAATGGCGCAAGCGTCGCAAGACCTCCGATTAATAAGATCGCATTGGCGGGTGTGTTATATTTAGGATGCAGCTTGCCCAAAAACGCTGGCAACATATGTGCTTTTGACATGGCATAAAGTAGACGGCTGCCACCGATCAAAAAAGCATTCCAGCTGGATAAAATACCCAGTACACCGCCGATAACCAATAAGATACCAGCCCACTTGCCCTGCCAAGCATTGGTCATCGCATCTGCGGTCGCAAGCGTTGAATTCTCTGCTTGTATCAGCGGTAAAGTGGTGCCCACACTCCACGCAATACCCACATACCACAACACCGCCACAATGATAGAGACAATCAAAAACTTGCCAATATTGGGACGCGTCAGGTCAATCTCTTCTGCTGCCTGCGGGATGACATCAAACCCGACAAACATAAAGGGCACCATCACGATGACGGCCATAATACCGCCGATACCAGCGATAAAGGCGGGGGCTTGTACAGAGTTTGTATTTTCAGGATTAAACAGTACCGCACCGATAAACAGTAGCGTACCGACAAATAAAATACCCAGTACCGCTGTTTTTTGGAACCATGCACTGACTTCCATACCACGAATATTTAGCCAAGTGACAATAATCGAACCCAGCATACCGACGCCTACCCAGGTGGCATAGACATCCCAGCCGGCGATGGTCCAAAGATAGCCTTGGTTGTAATTGGGAATAAAATACTCGACCACCGTTGGCAGGGCGACCGCTTCAAACGCCACCACCGAAAAATACCCAAATAAAATGCTCCATGAGCAGATAAAGGAGACATTTACCCCCAGCGCCCGATGCGTATAAGTATGCTCGCCGCCTGTAATCGGCATAGAAGCGGCCAGCTCAGCATACGTCACACCAATTAGTATCACGGCCAAACCGCCTATCAAAAACGCCAGCATTGCGCCCCACGTTCCTGCAGACAAAATCCAACCACCAGCCAAGACTACCCAGCCCCAGCCAACCATAGCACCGAATGCTAAGGCTATAATATCTAGCGTCCCTAACGATTTTTTTAATTCAGACATAACCTGCTCCTTGTCTGTGTGTCATCCGTGTGAACCTTTGATGGTTACACTATCTTTTGTTTAGCGGGATAGTACCCTTCATAATTATCATATATCCCTTTTTGTCCATGCCGTCGTTTGCATCTTGCTTAATAGGCAAACGACAAAAACAGCAACGGCGTCTTGACTTGCAAGACGCCGTTAGAAAAAATGTACTCAAAGCGAGTGCCATCATGGGCAATCTTGCTGTATAAACCTAACCCTGCCAACCAAGAACACCGCTTGATTGACAAGGGTACATCACACCATACAGGATTCAATCGCAAGCCAAGGTAGATGACCACCGATTGAGTTAAAAACATAAACTAGGCGGTTAAGATATTTTTGATGATATCTAGGCCTTCTTGGAGTACTTCATCTTCGACTGTCAGCGGCACCATCACACGGATGGCATTGCCGTACATACCGCAAGAGGCAAGCAGCAAGCCTTGCTCAAAGGCTTTGGCTTTTAGATCAGCAGTTGCTGCGGCATCCGGCTTGCCATCACTATCGATCAATTCAAATGCCAACATCGCGCCTTTGTAGCGGATATGACCGATAGTACTTACATTTAAGCCTTTTAAGAAAGTTGCTATTTTATCGCCAATCTCCACACTACGCACCAGTAGGTTTTCTTCTTCGATGACTTCCATCACGGCCAAAGCGGCCACACAGGCAAGCGGGTTGCCAGAGTATGTGCCGCCCAAACCGCCAACTTGCGGCGCATCCATGATATCAGCACGGCCGATGACCGCAGAGATAGGATAACCACCTGCCAAACTCTTGGCACTGGTCATAAGATCTGGCTCAACGCCCAATTGCTCACCAGCAAACAAGGTGCCTGTACGAGCAAAACCGCACTGCACTTCATCAAAGATAAGAACGATGCCATGCTCATCACAAATCTCGCGCAGCGCTTTGGCAAATGACGGCGTCACTTGGTGAAAAGCCGCCACTTCGCTAGGGTCGATGTCTGCTTGAAAAATCATCTCAAGGCTATGCAGGGATTGGGCTTCGGTGACGTTCAGCTCTTCTGCTGGAAATAAAGCATGAAACACAGGGCCTGGCATCGGACCGAAGTTCTTTTTGTATGGCAATACTTTACCTGTCAAGCTCATGCACATGGAGGTGCGGCCATGCCAGCCACCGACAAAAGAGATGATACCTGGACGCCCAGTTTTGGCACGAGCAATCTTGACGCAGTTTTCGACCGCCTCTGCGCCAGTGGTCAAAAACAAGGCTTTTTTGTCACCGCTGATGGGCGCTTTTTCGCAGAGCTTTTCGGCCAGATCGACATAGCACTCGTAGTTCATGATTTGCGCGGCGGTATGGGTAAACTTGTCTAGCTGCTCATGGACGCGCTGGGTGATTTTGGGATGGCTGTGGCCGGTGTTGAGTACAGAGATACCGCCGATAAAGTCGATATAGCGATTGCCTTCTACATCCCAAACTTCTGAGTTTTTGGCTTTTTCTGCAAAGACAGGAAAGGCCACACCAAGTCCAGTTGGTAGAATAGCTTTACGGCGCTCGAGTAATGATTGATTGGTGATTGTCATAAGAAGGTCCTTTTTCTTTCTTTTTTGCGTAGGTGCCAGTTGCGTCATGGCGGTTTATGGGATCAGTACAAACGATAGATGGGACGCATCACTCTGACGAGCGTCTGAGTCCCTTGAGCTGCGACGATGCCGCATTAAAATGAAATGGTTAAATAAAAAGCAGCGTATGCTAGGTGCGATTAGGCACTGACATCAGAGCACCAGTACTTGGTCACTACATACTCTTCGATGCCGTACTTTGAGCCTTCGCGGCCAAAACCTGATTGCTTGACACCGCCAAATGGAGCAACTTCCGTGGAGATAAGGCCGGTATTATGACCGATGATGCCGTACTCCAGCCCTTCTGTGACACGCCATGAGCGCGCATAGCTGCCACTATAAAAATAAGCGGCCAAGCCGTAGATGGTGTCATTTGCTTGACGGATGACATCTGCTTCGTCGTCAAAGGTAAAGATGGTGGCGATGGGGCCAAAGATCTCTTCAGAGGCGATATCCATCTCAGCGCTGATATCAGTGATGACGGTTGGATTGTAAGACAGCTCTGAAGCACCGTTGGTGCTGCCGCCAGTGATAAGCGTCGCGCCTTTGTCTAAAGCGTCTTTTAGCAGCGCTTGCACTTTCTCCAAAGCTTGTTTGTTGATCAACGGGCCGATATCCACGCCTTCGTCCATACCGTTGCCGACGTTGAGCTCAGCGACTTTTTTGACAAACACGTCAAGAAACTTGTCTTTGATGCTCTCTTGTACATAGACGCGGTTGGCACAGACACAGGTTTGACCGGCGTTGCGATATTTAGAGGCGATTAAGCCATCAGCGGCGGCTTCTAAATCAGCATCATCAAAAACGATAAATGGGGCATTACCACCCAGCTCGAGCGACAGTTTTTTGATGGTTGGCGCGCACTGTGCCATCAAGGTACGGCCCACTTCCGTAGAGCCAGTAAACGATAGCTTATGAATGCGTGCATCACCGGTGAGAATATCGCCGATGGTGGAAGATTTGCCCGTCACCACTTGGATAACGCCTGCTGGGATACCTGCTTGCTCGGCCAATGCGCCAAGGGCTAGCGCCGAAAATGGCGTTTCGGTTGCAGGCTTGATGATCATGGTGCAGCCTGCTGCGAGCGCCGGTGCCGCTTTGCGGGTAATCATCGCCGCTGGAAAGTTCCAAGGGGTGATGGCCGCGCAGACGCCGACGGGCTGCTTCAAAATAACATGGCGCAATTTTGCTTGGTTGGCAGGAATGACATCACCGTAGACGCGTTTGCCTTCTTCGGCAAACCAGCGGATAAAGCTGTTGGCATAACCCACCTCACCGCGTGACTCAGTCAAGGGCTTGCCTTGCTCTGCGGTCATGATGATGGCCAAATCTTCTTTATTGGCATCAATCAGGTCAGCCCACTTTTGCAATAAGGTGGCACGCTCTTGTGCAGTTTTGGCAGCCCAAGCGATTTGGGCGTCGTGAGCGGCGGCCACGGCATCGTTGACATCTTCAGTGGTCAAGCTTGGTACCGTACCGATAAGCTCGCCATTAAACGGATTGCTCACATCCAGCGTCTCTTCGCTGCTTGCGATATGCCAGCCGTCTTTAATCAAGCACTGTTGTTTGAGCAAATCTGGGTTGGAGAGTGGTAACGTATGTGGCTGTTGTGACATTGTGACGCTCCTTGTCAGTGATAGAGTGCAGATAACGCTGCAACTCTATCGCGGTACATAAATAATGGTCGATAACAGGGTTTATATGATCTATATAAAAAGAGTCTATATAAATAATGATTGATAACTGATTTATTGTTCAATATACTGAACAATAATTCTATATATGAGACATCATTATAAGAACGATGTCCAACCATTTGCAACCCCTATTATCATTTTCGTGATAATTTATGGTGTTATTTTTTTATCACCTTTATTTTACTGACTTTTATAGGTTACTTATGAGCACAGCCGCCGTCCCTGCCTTGGACAAAACCTTTCAAATACTAGATTTGATCACTGATAGTAGCCAACCACTGACGGCCGCTCATATTGCTAAGGCGCTGGATCTACCGCGCAGCTCCACTCACAATATCCTGCAAAGCTTGCTTGCCAAGCACGTCATCTATAAAGACAGCGACAACCGCTTTCATTTAGGCTCATATCTGATGTACTGGGCGGGTAAATACGAGCAGCAGCAAGGCGTTATTCAGTTATTCAAAGACCTTATCATGCACTACCCCATCTTGCTCCAGCATACCGTCACGTTATCTAAACTCGACTTGGGAGAAGTGGTATTTCTAGCTTGTCATGAAGCGCCTGCGCCACTTGGTTTTACCTTTCGCGCGGGCGTTCGCGTGCCTGCAGTGTTTTCGGCCACAGGCAAAGCCATGCTCTCTACCTTGTCGATGGACAGCATTCAATCCATCTATGCCAGCGGCTTTCCTAAACCTATCACGCCGCATGGCGTCGATAACTTTACCGATTTGTCGACCGAGCTGTCCGCCATCAAAGACAGCCGTATCTCACTTGATGATGGGCAACTGCGTGAGGGCATGTATTGTCTTGGCACCTATATCCGTAACGCCTCAGGCCATGCTATCGCTGGCATGGCGGTTAGTTTTTTGCAAGCAGAGTACGAGTCCAAGCGCGCTGACGTCAGTGCCGTGCTGATTGAGCTGGCCGAACAGATTGAGCAGCGTTTGGGCTTTAAAGCGAAGCATTCAGCATAGTAGCTACTTAGTTACTTCCATAATCACTTGCTTCTATTCTTAATTAAGAGAAGGGGCTAGCTTAAACAACCCCATCAGCTTTTAGTTTGGTGATCATCTCGCTGTCATAGCCCAACTCTGCAAGCGTACTATCGGTATGTTCGCTCAGGCGCGGCGGCGGCGTACGATAACTGACCGGCGACGCAGACAGCTTGATCGGGCTACCAAGCGCGCGCACAGGACTGCCTTGCTCGCTAAAATCGACCACCATCTCGCGGGCCAGCGCTTGCGGCATGGCTAGAGCTTCGCTGATATTATGGATCGCCCCGCAAGGAATGCCTGCCTGCTCCAAAGCCGCCAACCAATATGCGCGCGGCTGCTGTGCAAACTTCTCGGCCAGCGCCTCACATAGCTCGTCACGGTGCGTCACACGGGCAGGGTTGGTCATATAGCGGCTATCTGTATGCCAATCCACACCGAGTAGCGCGCAGAGCTTGGCAAACTGACTGTCGTTACCACATGCCAAGATAAAGTGCGCATCGCCTGCCCCCGCAAACACCTGATAGGGGACGATATTGGGGTGCTGGTTGCCGAGCCTTGGTGGGATTTGGTTCGACGCCAAATGATTCATGCCGACGTTTGCCAGCATGGCTAAGGCGCTGTCTAACAGGGCCACATCGACATGCTGACCAAAACCGGTACGCTGACGCGCCAGTAGTGCCGCTTGGATACCAATGGTCAGCTGCAGTCCTGCAAACAGATCCACCACCGCCACCCCGACTTTGTGCGGCTCGCCATCACTTGGCCCTGTGATGCTCATCAGCCCTGATAGCCCTTGAATGATATAGTCATAACCCGGACGCTTGGCATCAGGCCCTGTCTGCCCAAATCCTGTCAAGGATGCATAAATCAAGCGCGGATTGCCATGCTTGAGACTGTCATAATCTAAGCCGTACTTTTTTAGGCCGCCTACCTTAAAGTTTTCAACGACGATATCGCTGTCAGCAGCCAACTGCTTAATGATGGTTTGACCAGCAGTGGTGGTGATATCGACCGTTAGGGATTTTTTATTACGATTGATGGTGGCGTAGTAGGCTGATGTGCCGTCGCTGAACTTAGGCGGTGCCCAGTGCCGTGTCTCATCACCGACATTGGGACGCTCGACCTTGATGACCTCAGCACCCAAATCCGCAAGTACCTGCGTACAAGAAGGACCTGCCAATACTCTTGATAAATCGAGCACCTTGATACCGTGCAATGCCCCTTTTGCCATCTCAGTCATAATCATCCCTTATCATTTGGTGTGCGCGTATACGCTATTTTTTATATACATACAATTGTGATGCGTCATCTCATGATCTATCACTCCAGATAAAAAAATGACGCATCGCAACTAAAAAATGTACGCCACTGCTCAGCAAGCACTAGGCCAAGCAGTAACATACATAAAATCAGCGGTACTGATTAATAAAACGCTTGAATGCCAGTCTGTGCACGTCCTAAGATCAGCGCATGAACATCGTGCGTGCCTTCGTAGGTGTTGACCGCCTCTAGGTTCATGACGTGGCGAATGATATGAAACTCATCAGAGATACCATTGCCGCCATGCATGTCACGTGCCACACGAGCGATATCTAGCGCTTTACCGCAGTTATTGCGCTTGATCAGTGAAATCATCTCAGGGGCAGCGTTGTCTTCATCCATCAAACGGCCAACGCGCAGTGCCGCTTGCAAACCAAGGGCGATATCTGTTTGCATATTGGCAAGTTTGAGCTGCACCAACTGCGTTGCGGCCAGTGGACGGCCAAACTGCTTACGATCTAGCGTGTACTGACGCGCCGCTTGCCAGCAAAACTCAGCTGCGCCCATCGAGCCCCACGCGATACCATAACGGGCTTTGTTTAAGCAGCCGAAAGGCCCTTTGAGTCCGCGGATATCTGGGAAAGCATTGGCTTCAGGGACAAACACCTTATCCATGACAATCTCGCCTGTCACTGAAGCACGTAGTGAGAACTTGCCTTCGATCTTTGGTGCTGATAAGCCTTTCATGCCTTTGTCTAAGATAAAGCCACGAATGTCGCCTGCATCGTCTTTTGCCCAAACGACAAACACATCGGCGATGGGACTGTTGGTGATCCACATTTTATTGCCTGTCAGCTCATAGCCGCCCTCAACCGCACGCGCTCGCGTCGACATAGACGCAGGGTCTGAGCCTGAATCCGGCTCGGTCAAACCAAAGCAGCCGACATACTCGCCCGTTGCCAGTTTTGGTAGATACTTCTCTCTTTGCTCCTCTGTGCCATACGCATGGATAGGATGCATGACAAGGCTTGACTGTACGCTCATCGCCGAGCGGTAGCCTGAGTCCACCGCCTCTACTTCCTTGGCAATCAAACCATAAGCGACGCTCGACAGACCTGCACAGCCATAGCCTTCGATGGTGACACCCAGCAGCCCCATCTCGCCCATCTGGCGCATGATGTTGCGGTCAAAATGCTCATTGCGGTTGGCGTCGATGATATTTGGCATCAGCTCTTTTTGAAAAAACTGACGCGCACTGTCTGTCACCATACGTTCTTCGTCAGTGAGCTGGTCGCGCAATAAAAACGGATCTTGCCAATCAAAACTTGGACGCGTAGATGTTGCCATGTGGGTCTCCTTGATATCGATCGTCCTGATCGATGAGTAATAATAAATGGATGGTAATAACGCTGATAACCGGACTCAACCAATTATTGACTTTTCAATTCCGCTGTGCGAAATTTAGTTTCATAATACAAACTATTTAAGCAAAATTTTGTCATGCTGTAAACCTTTATCAAATAAATGAGGCAAAAATGTCTACTTCTTTAACAGCCGCCCCCTCTTTACTGACGCGTATGAGTAACGCTCTCACCCAAAGCAAAGACGACAATGACCGTCAATTTGTCACCGCGCTTGGCCGCGGGCTGATACTACTGGCCGCATTTGAGCAGCACGAGCAGCTGAGCCATCAGCAGCTTTGTCAGATGACTCATCTACCAAAAGCCACGGTGACTCGCCTGATCCATACGCTTCTCACCCTTGGGTTTTTGCGCACGACAGCGCACGGACAGTATGAGCTAGGCAGTAGTGCCGTGCGTCTGAGTGCAACGGCATGGAGTCGTCACGATATGGTGGCGACCGCCGAGCCGCTGCTACGGCAGTTTGCCAGTAGCAATGAAGTATCGGTGAATCTGGCCACCGAAGTCGAAGGAGAGATGCGCTATCACGCTTGCTGTCGTAGCCCTGCCCGCCTGTCTGTCAATCTACAAGTCGGCTCTGCCGTGCCTGTGGCTCGTACGGCGATTGGACGCGCGTTTTATGCCGTCAGCACCAAAGCTCGGCAAGCTGTCATCAAAGACAACCTACACGCGCATTTGTCCGACACAGACTATCAGCACGCACAAACGGCGCTGGATGCCGCTGTGGCACATTATGATGCGCACGGCTATACATTATCTGACGGAGAATTTTCTACCGATATATTGGCGGTCGCGGTTGGAGTATTTGACGTCGCTACTGGGCGATACGCTTATTCGCTAAATGCTAGCGTGCCCAGAGCCAACTGGGATGCTGATGAGTATGCAAAGATGGTCGTACCAAAACTACAAGCACTGGCGCTCAAGATCGGCCGCGGCGAGTGAGACGCAAAGGATTGGTTCACATGCGCACCCAGAAAAAGATACGCACTAAACTGCCAGTTATTAGCACTCTGTTACCCAATTAACACCCAGCAGTGATATCATAGGCGCATAATATAAGCGAGCAGTTTGAGCGTTTTATCTACATCTAATAGCGATGATAATAACAGAGTGGTTTTTTGTCGGCCGTCTCTGTGAATTGTTATCGCTTTTTTTAATATCTATGTATTACTGTTGAGTGTCGTTATGCCCCAATCTCGTACCAATTTGAACCCAGAACCCAAGACCGGCTCACCTTATTTGATGGGCTTGCTGCTGCGCTATAGCACCTTTGGCGCTGCTATTTTGATTTTTTTGGCGGGGCTATTACTAGTCAACTGGTGGCTCATATTTTTTGGTGGTTTTGGCGTGGCACTTGGCGTTTATGATTTGATTCAGTCCAATCACTCTATCTTGAGCAACTACCCTGTGGCAGGTCACATTCGCTATGTGCTAGAGGATTTTCGTCCTGAGATTCGCCAGTATTTGTTAGAAGACGACAAAGAACAAGTGCCGTTTTCGCGTCAGCAGCGCGCCCTTGTGTATCAACGCGCCAAAAACGTCAGCGATACCAATGCTTTTGGTACTTTGGACAATCTATATACGCAAGGCAAAGAGTGGTTTTTGCAATCAGCGGTCAGCCAACCTTTAGAAAACAAAGACTTCCGTATCATCGTGGGCGGCGAGCGCTGTCTGCAGCCACACGATATGTCGGTATTTAATATCTCGGCGATGAGTTTTGGCAGCTTGTCTGCCAACGCCACCATGGCACTTAACCAAGGTGCCAAGATGGGCGGGTTCACCCATGATACGGGAGAAGGTGCCATCAGCCCTTATCACCGTAAGTTTGGCGGCGACTTGATTTGGGAGATTGGCACGGGGTATTTTGGCTGCCGTGATGACCATGGCAACTTTGACCCACAGTCTTTTGCCGAAAAAGCCGTCGATCCCCAAGTAAAAATGATCGAAATTAAACTCTCACAAGGTGCCAAGCCAGGTAAAGGCGGCGTCTTGCCAAGCGAAAAAATCACCGCAGAGATTGCCCAAACCCGCCAAGTACCCATGGGTCAAGACTGCGTATCGCCTTCATCACATAGCGCGTTTAGCACGCCGCGTGAGCTGGTCGCATTTTGGCAGCAGCTGCGTGAACTATCGGGCGGCAAGCCAGTTGGCTTTAAGCTCTGCGTGGGTCAGCCTTGGCAGTTTATGGCGATTGTCAAAGCCATGATCGAAACCGACAACTATCCTGATTTTATTGTCATCGATGGCGCAGAAGGCGGGACAGGCGCCGCACCTGTTGAGTTTATGGACAACGTCGGTATGCCCATGGTCGAAGGGTTTTTGTTGGTGCATAATACCTTGGTCGGTGCAGGCATCCGTGACAAAATCAAGCTCGGTGTCAGTGGTAAGATTGTCTCAGGATTTGATATTGCCCGTATGATTGCCCTTGGTGCTGACTGGTGTAACTCTGCCCGTGGCTTTATGTTTGCGGTTGGCTGTATTCAGTCGCGCTCATGCCATACCAACACTTGCCCTGTCGGCGTGGCAACGCAAGACCCTTATCGTCAAAAAGCGCTGGATGTACCGAGCAAAGCTGAGCGCGTGGCAAACTTCCATAAAAACACCCTCAAGTCCCTAGCCAGTATCGTCGGCGCAGTCGGTCTGCAGCACCCAAGCCAATTGCAGCCGTATCATATCGCGCGCCGCCTCGATGATGGTCAAATCAAACTTCTCTCAAAGTTCTTTTACTTTGCTGACCAAGGGGCTTTGCTAGAACAAAATGCGCGTGCCGATGTCTTTAATCAGATGTGGGTGATGGCCAATCCTGATAGCTTCTTGGCCAACAACGACGCCCTTATCGCTTATAACAAAGACTCGCGTGATAAAGGCAAAGAGACCAATGCGCCAACTGAAAAAACCACAGCTATCGCCGAGGACATCATCGATGGTGGCATGCTCATCGGTAACGTCAACAATACCTTTCGCGACTTACCGCCTGATCATGACTAGTCGCGTATCACCGCTGACCTGCGGTATCCTGTACTCACAAATAAAGGCCGCCGACTGATGCCAAGTGCCACCTCACTCGCCACGCTAGCAAGCGTGGCCCTACTCGCGCTGAGCCTCAGCGCCTGCTCCCCTGCGGCCACTGACGCTGCTAGCGACTCATCGCAGTGGGCCTGTCAGATACAGCAGGCGCCATTTGCTTATAGCGCCTGTGCGATTGAGGCGTCAGCGCTGGGTGATAAGCGGCATGTGCTACAGCTATTTTGGCAAAAGTCTGATAGTACGCAGCCTTTACTCAGCTTTGATGAGTTGTTGGCGGCGCTACCAGCCGGCCAGACTCTCAGCTTTGCCATGAATGCTGGCATGTATAATAAGCGCTTTGCCCCTATTGGCTATACTGTCATCGAAGGGGTAGAAAAGCGCGCTTTAAACCTAAAGTCAGGCGGTGGCAATTTTCATTTATTGCCCAATGGTGTACTGTGGTGGGAGCGTGACGGCAAGGTGCAGATCACAGAATCTCAAGCATTCAGCGAGCAGCTAAACGGCGGGCAAGTGCAGCCATGGTATGCCACTCAATCAGGGCCGATGCTGGTGATTCAAGATCAAATACACCCAAAGTTTAACCCCGAAAGCCAATCCGCTAAAATCAGAAACGGGGCTGGCGTTTGTCGTGATGGTCGCATTCGGTTTGTCCATAGCGACGAGCCTGTGACCTTTTATCAATTTGCGACCTTGTTTAAGGAATACTTGGGCTGCCCGAATGCCTTGTTTTTAGATGGCGGCGTGGCCTCGGCTCTATACGCGCCCAGCATCAATCGGCACGATAAAAAACAGATGGGTGTGATGATTGGACTGGTCGACAGCTCTGACTAGACCCTATTAGGGCGTATCCTCAATTCAATCGCTAGCCATCTAAATGAGGATACACCTAAACTACAAACGCAAAAAAGCACCTAAATAATAAAAATATTTAGGTGCTTTTGTATGTGACACGCCCATGACTGCGCTGGACGTTAACATTTTATTGACCAAGCCGCCACTGGTCAAAGTCGATGCAGGATTAGCTACCCAAACTCATTTTGGGGCCAAACGGCTCATAATGTACACTATCCACGCCATGATCGAGCGTCATGAGCCCATCGATCATACTCTCCATAAATGGCATTGAGCCACAGACATAAATGTCCGCAGGCTTAGGTAGGTTGGCAAGCCATGCGGCGTCCAATAGCTGTCCTGACTCAAAGTAAAAAACATGCCTCTCTACCGTTTCAGCTTTCGCTAGCAGTGCCTCGACCTTGTCTGCAAAGGCGTGATGGGCTTTGTTTTGGCAGGCATATACCCAGATGATCGGCCGCTTTGGATTGGCCATAATCTGCGCCTCCAACATAGCCAGTACAGGCGTCACCCCTACGCCCGCGCTCATCAGTACCAGTGGCACCTCGTTTTGGGTCATCAGGTGTTGCTCAAGCACAAAGTCGCCAGCTGGTGCAGATAACAAAATCGTATCACCGACGTTTATGTGGTCATGCAGATGGTTTGAGACCAAACCATGATGCGCGTTGCGATTGTCGCGTCTGACTGCAAACTTGATGCCCTCTTCGGTATTTGCTGAGTACAGAGAATAGTGACGCAAAGCGGTGTGATCGCTGTCTTTGGGTTCTGTTTTTACAGTGATGTATTGTCCAGCACTCAAACGCATTTTATGTAAATCAATCGCTTGATGGTTTGCCGTATCGCCGTCTTTATACTCATTGCTGGGCACCGCGGTAAAGGCGGCAATATCCGTCGCCACCGCGGTCTTTTTTGTTACGGTAAATGGCGCAAAGCCTTGCCACAGCGCAGACTCATACATGTCTTGCTCGATTTGGATAAACACCGAAGCAATCTCATCATAAGCCTCTGTCCAAGCATGGATAATCTCATCCGTTGCCGCCTCACCCAGCACTTCTTTTATCGCGCCGATGAGATGCTTGCCAACGATAGGATAATGCTCAGGTAAAATCTGCAGGGCTCGATGCTTATGGCTGATTTGGGTGACTTGCGGCAGTAGCATTGCCAGCTTGTCCAGATGCTTTGCTGCCGCCAGCACTGTCATCGCCAGCGCCGTCTGCTGACGCCCAAGCTTTTGATTGGTTTCATTAAAGATATCCAGCAGCTCAGGATGCTCAGCAAACATGTTTTTATAAAACACCGTGGTGATGGCGGTGCCATGCTCTTCGAGTACAGGTACGGTGGCGGTGACGATTTCTAGGGTTTTTGGTGAAGCCATGATAACTCTCTTAGTGATTGCTATATAAAAAGGTTGCTACTGATAAATGAGTCTTTTCACAAATGTTTATAAAGTGATTAAAGATTGCTTGACTTACTTTATAAGATTCATTTTAAATGAATGTTAACACATTTTATTACGTATACCAATGCGCTATCGCTATTCAGCCGTTTTTTAAGCAAAAAAAAGCAGCCATGATGATATCAATGACTGCTTATGAAAAAACACTAATTCCAGCTATACTAATGATTTATAAAGACAAATATCAGCATTGAAAGCCGCTCACTATCTTTAAAAAACCATATATATCAACACCCTACTATAAAATCAACGCGCCATATAGTCGGTCATTTCTTCAACCCCATGCAGCGTCATCGGATACATTTTATGCTCAAATAGCTTTTTGATTTCACCGATGGTCTGAGTATATTGCCAGTACGCGGGGTTTTCTGGGTTGAGCCACGCCACTTTATCAAAGTGCTCAAGTACACGTTTTAGCCATACCACCCCCGCTTCGTTATTCATATACTCGACGCTACCGCCTACCGAAAACAGCTCATAGGGTGACATCGACGCATCGCCGACAAAGATGACGCGATACTCACGGCCATAGGTATTGAGCAGCTCAAAAGTCGGTATCGGGGCACTGTGCCGACGGTTATTGTCCTTCCAGACGTAGTCATACAGACAGTTATGAAAATAAAAAAACTCTAAGGTCTTAAATTCGTTTTTTGCCGCCGAAAACAGTTTTTCTAGACTACCGCCGACATCGAACAGCATCAATACTTTAACGCGATTGCGGCGTTCAGCTTGCATATGAATATCGAGTACGCCTTTTTTGGCCGTGCGCTTGATGGTCTCATGGATATCGAGCTCATCGGCGCTACCAGTACGGGCAAACTGGCGCAGGTTGCGTAGCGCCATCTGAATCTGACGCGTACCCAGCTGATTGTCGTCATCGAGGTTACGATATTTGCGCTGCTCCCAAACTTTGACCGCACTGCGTTTACGCGACTCACCGCCGACGCGCACCCCTTCAGGATGATCACCATAAGCGCCAAACGGTGAGGTGCCGCCAGTGCCAACCCATTTGCTTCCGCCCTGATGACGCTCTTTTTGCTCCTTTAGACGCTCCTCAAGTGCCTTCATCAACTCCTCAAGCGAGCCGTATTTTTTGAGCAAACGCCGCTGCGCTTCGGTCAAATTTTTGGGATCTAGCTTGAGATCGAGCCACTCTTTTGGGATATCTGTCAGCTTGCTCATCAGCTCATCGATATCTAGGCTATCGATACCTTCAAAATAATCAGCCATGGCACGGTCAAACTTATCAAAATGACGCTCATCTTTGACCATACAGAGGCGAATCAGTCGGTACATATCCTCGCGACTGGCAAAGGTAGACAGCGCTGGGTTTTCAGGATGCGGCTGCATCATCAGCCCCTGCTCGAGCGCAGCGTTTAGATCGAGCAGCTCGCGCGTGCTGACTGGCACGCCGTAAGTCCGCAGGGTGTAGAATAATTTGATAAACATAAAATACGCATCACTTATTGGCTGATAAGATTTGATTGGCACCATCATGCTGACAGCGATATGACACCAGACAACGCTGTCAGTCCATACGCCTAACGACGCATCATGTTGGCAAAACGCTGCAACAAGCTCACATCCGCTTCGTTTTTGAGTAGCGCGCCGTATAGCGGCGGGATCGATTTTTCACCGCGCAAGTTTTCTTCTAGCTCTTGTTGCGCCATATCATCGGCAAGCAATAACGTTAACCAATCGACCAATTCCGACGTTGATGGTGGTTTTTTAAGCCCTTGAATACCGCGCAGCTTATAAAAGATATCCAGCGCATCATTGACCAGTTTTTCTTGGATATTGGGGAAATGCACCTCAATGATTTGACGCATGGTATGCTCATCAGGGAAGTCGATGTAGTGAAAAAAGCAGCGGCGCAAAAATGCATCGGGCAGCTCTTTTTCGTTGTTTGAGGTAATAATTACCACTGGGCGCTGCTCGGCGGTGATGGTCTCGCCTGTCTCATAAACATAAAACGACATTTTATCAAGCTCATGCAGCAAGTCATTGGGGAACTCGATATCGGCTTTGTCGATCTCATCAATCAATAGAACACTGCGCTCTTGACTGGTAAAAGCCTCCCAAAGCTTACCGGGTTTGATATAATTGCCAATCTCATACACCTTGTCGTCACCGAGCTGCGAGTCGCGCAAGCGTGAGACCGCATCATACTCATACAGCCCTTGCTCAGCTTTGGTGGTTGACTTGATATGCCAAGTAATCAGCGGCATCCCCAAACTCTGCGCCACCTCCTCGGCTAGCAGCGTTTTACCAGTGCCAGGCTCACCTTTGATCAGTAGCGGTTTTTGTAGTGTCATCGCTGCATTGACTGCCAGTTGTAAATCATCGGTGGCGATATAGCTTTGCGTGCCGGTAAAGGTATGGTTAGTCTTGTCCATCTTGGTCGTCATAGTAAAGTCTCAGTTATCGTTATCAATAAAGTATTTTATAAAATAGCACTCACAAATTAGAGTAGCATAGGCTGATGGATTGCCAAAATACTCATGCGTTCGTCATCCTTCCGATCAGCGCTTCTTACGCCCTAAATATGGTGCATAATGATTAGCCATAAAAAAAGACACACATGGTGTCTTTTTTATAGTCACTTTATAGTCATTGAGCAAATTAAACCATGCCGCTATTGACGCCCATCTCTTCACCCTTTGTCTATCGTATCGTTGGGATTGGCCTGTTTAGACAGTATGCCCTCATTTTTGGCACCGCGCTTTTTGAGATCCAGCGTTTCGTCAGTCTCAGCTACTGGTGCGGGAGCATGAACCTTCGCATGCTCAGTTATATCAGTGTTTTCGGCCAGATAATTGCCTGTGGTCAGCTGCATGGTCGCCTGCGTATCTGCGGCGGTGCGGCTCCGCGCTTTGTCTAGGCTCGACTCAAAAGCACCGCGTATCAGCTGCCAGACAAACCCAACAAACAAGCCCACCACCAGCACCACCATAATGGGCAACATATTGGCAATGGCACTTGTGTAGTCTTTCATCATAATCGCATACACCACACTGATACTGGCAGGAGCAATCTCGCTAGGGTCATCGAGCGCGGTACCGGGCGCGAGCAATACGGCAAACAACACCATCCAGCTCATACCGCCGAGTGGACGCGGCAACATGCGCGCCACCAGCAGCCATAATATCAGTACGATCACCGTTCCCCCCAGATAGGCATACATGGGCAGATCGGCGGGTGGGACATCTTTTACCAGCTGTCCCCACCAAATAGCAATCTCTCCTAAGATATCACTGATACTCTCAAGCGGTAAGCGATGCAATATGTTTTTTAACCAGTCCATGCGTGTTTTATTACCTGCGTTTATCACCAGTAGCGCCAGCAGCGTCTAGTGGTAGTGGGTAAGTTTTGCCGTACTAGGGCGTGTCCTCAATATGACAAAATATATAATAGACATCTGCACTTAACAGAAGATCAGTTTATCACGACTTCCTAGGATATGTCCTCAATCGACACGATAAAGGCAAAGACAAGCGTCTGAGTCTTGCATGCCTTTAGCCTTAAGTGCCATTAGCTTTGAATGCCATCATTCATAAATACTATCTTGTGCTTCGCGGGCGCGTAGCTCTGCTTGGCGGCGCATGACATCTTGCGGCGGCAATTGCACAAAGTACCCTTGTGCTTGGAGCTTTGCCAGCACCTCTTCTTTATCGACGCGAGCCAGCTTCGAGGTGGCGGCCAAATCCAGATGCATGACAAACTGACTACGCCCTAGCCCCGCACGAAACTCTTTGGGCAACACCCCCAGCCAGTCTTTAATCTCATCGGTATCATCTGGATAATCAGGACGCGCAATGTAGATGTACATATCATCATGTTTGGGAAACTTATAAATATCGCAATGCATAAAAACAACCTATCAAAATCTATCGCCATAGGTTAGCATATTTCGGGCAAACATCAGTAGTCGCTTTACGTTCTGCTATGGTAAACCGACTAAAAACTAACAACGCACTCAAGAGGACAAACACCAATATAACGCTGCCACCATGCCTTACTACTGACAATCGCTGGGACAAAAAAGACTTTTTGCCAAAATTATCGACTTTAATGGCGCAGATGGCTTGTAAAAGCGCGGTGAACCTTTCATAATAAAAACGTTTTTCAGGAGAGAGTCTGTAGGCGTGCCTATCTGCTATCAGGTCATTGAAATAAAAGACCGGCAACGATACGTATCAGCCCATCGTGGTAATGTCCTATTGAGCATTATCCACAGACCACCGAAGGCGCATCCACCCTGCCAATCGCTCAGGTAAAAGGACTGAAAAACACATGTCATGATTGTTTTGCGGCGACACCTAACGCGTGGCCTACAAACATAAGGCATAACAAATCTGGAGAGCGGTAAGGACGGACGACGCCTTACCCACCGAAGGGGAGAAAATGCGACAGCATCGTGATGGCAAGAGTAAAGCAAAGGCTTTAGAGACCACGACGATGTGCCGTATTGAAAATCTCAGGTGACAGGACAGATAGGGCTTTTGCTTAAACCGACGTTTGGCGTCTGTTTGGCTGATTGCTCTATTTTTTGTACCACCCTTGGTTGCGATACTTGCGCCCTGCAATATCGCTACTCACTATGATAATGTACCTCTGCCCTGCAACTTTGATAAGTTATGACTGATTATCAAATGCGGCTGATGTTCCATAAGGATTTGTTATGACCGATACTCACAATACCAGCACTCCAAGCACAAACACCGCAGCCCCCAAACACACGCCCCTTTATCAGTCTCACGTCGATAGCGATGGTAAGCTGGTGGATTTTTCTGGTTGGGAGCTGCCCATCCATTATGGCTCACAAATCGAAGAGCACGAAGCGGTACGTACCGATGCCGGTATGTTTGACGTCTCACACATGGTCGTCGTCGATATCAGCGGCGCTGACGCTAAAGCGTGGCTACAAAAGCTGCTGGCGAATGATGTTGCTAAACTCAAAACCGCGGGTAAAGCGCTGTACTCGCCGATGCTAAATGAGCAAGGCGGTATTATTGATGATTTAATCGTCTATCTAATGAATGAGGCCGAAACTGAGTACCGCATCGTCTCTAACGCCGCCACTCGTGACAAAGACTTAGCACAGTTTAATAAAGTCGCAGCAGGTTTTGACATCAGCATCACCGAGCGCCCAGAGCTTGCCATGATTGCGGTACAAGGTCCAAAAGCGGTTGAAAAACTAGCCAAAGCCAAGCCAAGCTGGTCAGAGACACTATCAGGTCTTAAGCCTTTTGTCGGTGCTGATTTGACCGACATCGAAGGCACAGATTGGTTTGTCGCTCGTACCGGTTATACAGGCGAGGATGGCGTCGAAGTCATCATGCATGGCGATAATGCGCCAGCGTTCTTTGAGCAATTAAAAGCTAATGGTATTAAGCCTGCTGGCCTCGGCGCGCGCGATACACTACGTATGGAAGCGGGCATGAACCTCTACGGTCACGACATGGACGAAGAAACCAGCCCGTATGAGTGCAACATGGGCTGGACGCTGGGGCTAAAAGACGATCGTGCCTTTGTCGGTCGTGATGCCTTAGTCAGTAAGCGTCAACAAGCAAAAGACGACAACACCGCCATGAAACAAGTCGGCTTACTACTGACCACCCGCGGTGTCTTGCGTGAGGGCATGACCGTGACCATCAACCAAGGCACAGACAATGAGCAAACCGGTATCATCACCAGCGGTACCTTCTCCCCTAGCCTAAAAAACTCGATCGCAATTGCACGCGTGCCTGCCAGCTTATCAGATGAAGATAGCGTACAGGTCGACCTGCGCGGCAAAGGCAAGTTCGTCGATGTGCGCGTCGTAAAACTCCCTTTTGTCCGTAACGGCAAACAGCAGTTTGACTGATATCCCTGATAAATTTTATCATTAACATCCATTATTTTATTCACCATCCTCACTTAGGAGAGACCCCATGAGCAACATCCCAGCAGAACTAAAATACATCGCCAGTCACGAGTGGCTGCGTTTAGAAGAAGACGGTACGATCACTGTTGGTATCACTGACCATGCTCAAGACCTACTCGGCGACGTGGTATTTGTCGAATTGCCAGACGTTGGCGATATCCTCGCCGTCGACGACGAAATCTCTGTGGTCGAGTCTGTAAAAGCAGCCTCTGACGTCTATGCGCCTATCTCAGGTGAAGTGGTTGCGATCAACGAAGCACTAGAAGATGATCCAGAAATCATCAACTCTGACCCGTACGGCGAAGGCTGGTTCTTTAAAATCAAACCAGACAACATCGCCGATTACGAAGCATTGATGACCGCTGAAGAGTACGAAAACGAGCTGTAATCTACTCAGTCTTTGTTTAAATTTATATAAGCAACACGGCGGATACTGGCGGCAGCAGGTATCTGTTTATCCTACTGTTAGGCCGTTTTTAAGCCGCTTTGAAAAACACAGCGGCAAAAACACGACTGCTAGAGTGTGTCCTCATGTTAAAAATGGCGATAAAAATGAGATAAATCACCGCCAAACAAGGAAAATAGCGCAGATAATATCGAGATATTAATCAGCTATTTGATACCGTTTGACCAGATTTGGCCATTTTTAGCCCATTTAGATGGCTATCGATTGAATTGAGGACA